>NZ_CEFZSK010000030.1:0-17707 GCF_979581665.1 Nitrospira sp. Vd2
AGGACACCACCAATGCACAACTTATTCCACGTACTTCAGAGACAGGACACTAGCGAGTCCCGAATCACGGCATGAAAAAAATTCGAGTCGGCGTCATCGGCGTCGGACATCTGGGACAGCACCACGCGCGGCTCTACGCGCAATTGCCGAATGCCGAGTTGGTCGGCGTCGTCGAGACCGATGCCAAACGCGGGCAGGCGGTGGCCGAACGCTACAAGACCCAGCTGTACTCGGATGTGTCGCGCCTGCTGAAGTCCGTTGACGCGGTAAGCGTCGCCGTGCCGACTTCCGCACATCATGTGGTGGCGAAAGCGTGCCTGGAGGCCGGCGTGCACGTGCTGGTGGAAAAACCGATCACCGTGACCGAGAAGGAAGCCGCCGATCTGATCGACGTGGCACGCCGACGGTCCCTCACCTTGCAGGTCGGGCACATCGAGCGGTTCAATCCCGCGATGCGCGCCGTTCGACCGCACATCGGGAAACCGGGCTTCATCGAATGCCATCGGTTGGCCCCGTTCGGTGACCGCGGGACCGACGTCGATGTCGTCCTCGATCTGATGATCCACGATCTCGATATGGTGTTGTCGTTCAATCCGGGCTCGGTGGAAGAAGTGCGGGCCGCCGGCATCCCGGTGCTTTCCCCGGCCGTCGACATCGCCAATGCCCGGATCGCCTTCTCCAGCGGCTGCGTCGCGAACTTTACCGCGAGTCGCGTCTCCACCACCCGGATGCGGAAGCTCCGACTGTTCCAGCGCGACAGCTACGTCACGGTGGACTATCAGGCGCGGCAAGCCGCAATCTTGCGCCGGCGCGTCGGTCCCAATCAGCGGCCCGAGATTCAAATGGAGCCGGTGACGACGACCGACGAGGAACCGCTCAAGCTGGAGCTGGAAGCCTTTCTCCAGGCGGTGGGGTCCGGGCGTTCCCCGGTCGTCACCGGCGAGGACGGCGCCGCGGCCTTGCGGCTCGCGCACGAGGTCCTCGACGCGATCGGAGAGTTCGTGAAACGACACACGACGGAATAAAGATGTTCGACGTTCGAGGTTCGAAGTTCCGAATTAGGATTGGAAACCCAGTGCACCACCTATGACGCGGAAACATTCCAAACATCCTCGTCCCTCTTCCAACCTCGAACCTCGAACTTCGAACCTCGAACGCCTTTCTCCTTCTGAACTTCGAACCTCGAACCGTGAACATTCTGTCGGCATGCCGCGGATTCTGATCGTGACCGGTGAGGCGTCCGGGGACTTGCACGCGGCGAATCTTGCGCTCGCGATCAAGTCCCTCGATCCTAATGCACATATGGTCGGCGTGGGGGGCGCGAGGATGCGCGCCGCAGGCGTCGAACTGGTGGACGGCATCCCCGCGATCGACATCATTGGTCTCGTCGGCCCACGTGGGGCGCGAGCGGTGATCGAGCGCGTGCTGAAAGTCCGACGCCTGCTCGAGACGGAACGGTTCGACGTGGTCGTGTTGATCGACAATCCCGGGCTGAACTTTCATTTCGCCCGGATCGCGAAAAAGGCCGGGCATCGGGTGGTCTATTACATCACGCCGCAGGTCTGGGCGTGGCGGCCCGGCCGTATGCGATGGATGCAGCGCCGTGTGAACCATGCCGTCGTCATCCTGCCGTTCGAGGAAGAGCTCTACCGGCGAGCCGGCGTGCCGGTCACCTTCGTCGGTCATCCGTTGTTGGATGCGGTGGCGCCGTCATATGACCGGTCGGAGCTGCGCAAGCACTTTGGCCTTGATGTCGGCCATCCGGTCCTCGGCTTGTTGCCCGGAAGTCGAACCGGTGAGGTCACGGCCCTGTTACCCGTCATGTTGCACGCGGCCGCCCGCTTGCTGCAGCAATACCCCTCCATGCAGTTCATCGTCGCACAGGCCGGCTCGATCGACGAGGGCTTGATCGAGCGGGTGCTGGCGAAGAGCGGCGTGAACGTGCGCGTGGTGAAGAATCAGGCGAGTGAAGTGATGGCGGCCGCCGACGTGCTCTTGGTCGCCTCCGGGACCGCGACGCTGCAAGCGGCGATCATCGGCACACCGATGATCGTGGTCTACCGCGTGCCGTGGCTCACGTATTGGATCGCGCGCTGGCTCATCCGCGTCAAATGGATCAGTTTGGCGAATCTGGTGGCCGGCCGTGCCATCGTACCGGAAATCATCCAGCAGGATGTGACGGCCGAACGACTGACCGAAGAAGTCGCGCATCTCTTGCGGGACCGAGCGGCCTATCGGCAAATGCGTGAGGCGCTCCTCGGCGTTCGGGCCTCACTCGGCCAATCCGGCGCGTCTCTTCGGGCCGCGTCGGTCGTCCTTGCCGAGGCACGCGCATGACGCTCTTTCTCCGGTTGATCCGGTGCTTCCGGCATTACCAGTTCCGGCTGGTCATGGCGATCATCTGCTCCGCCTTGGTCGCCGCCTTGACGGGGGCGTATGCCTGGTTGGTCCGGCCCGTGCTCGACGGCATCTTCATCAACAAGGATGAATTCCTGTTGATGGTGTTGCCGATCGTCATCCTGGCCGTCGCGGCTCTGAAGGCGCTGTTCAATTACGGGCAGAACTATTTGATGAACTACGTCGGCAATCAAGTCGTGAGCGACATCCGCGAGCAGTTGTTTCTGCAACTGATGCGTTTGCCCATCCCTTTCCACGACGCCAACACCTCCGGCCGGTTGGTCTCCCGGGTGATCAATGACGTCAATCTGATGACCAACGCCGTGGCGGGCGTCGTCAAGGATCTCTTTCAACAAGGCTTGACCTTTGTCGCCATGTTGGCCGTGATCTTTTATCAGAACTGGAAACTGGCCGCCGTCTCGCTCGTAGTCGTGCCGATTTCGATGCTGACGATGGTACGGATGGGCAAGCGGCTCCGCAAGCTTGCGACCCGCGGGCAAGAGCGAATGGGCGACATGGCGTCCACGCTCCAAGAAACCTTGGCCGGCATCCGGATCGTCAAAGCGTTTGGTCGCGAGGAGGCCGAAGGGAAGCGGTTTCGGCGCAGCAACGAGGCCTTTCTGCAGATGACCATGAAGGCGATTCAGGTGTCCTCGCTGGGCAGCTCCCACATGGAGGTGATCGGGGTCGTCGGGGTCGCCGCCATCATTTGGTACGGCGGCTTCTTGGTGATCGAGGGCACGATGACGCCCGGGGCGTTCTTCTCCTTTCTGACGGCCATGTTCATGGCGTACACGCCGATCCGCCGGTTGTCGGGCGCCAACAACTCGATTCAGCAAGCCCTCTCGGCCGCCGAGCGCATCTTTACCGTGCTGGACTTGGAAAGCGAACGGGCCCTGGACCAAGGGCGCAAGGAGTTGAGACGGATGACCCGCTCGTTGGAGTTTCGCGGCGTCACGTTCCACTACGATGGTCACGACGTGCCGGCTTTACACAAGATCGATCTTGCGATCCATGTCGGCGAGGTGGTGGCGCTCGTCGGCAGCAGCGGAAGCGGAAAGACCACCGTGGCGAGTCTCATTCCGCGTTTCTACGAACCGAGCGAGGGCGCCTTGCTGATCGACGGGCACGATGTTCGGCAGTACACCCTACAGTCCGTGCGTCAGCAGATCGGCATTGTGTCCCAGAACACGGTCTTGTTCGACGAGACGGTGAAGTACAACATCGCGTACGGCCGCCCCGCGGCGACCGATGACGAGATCATCAATGCGGCCAAGGCCGCCTATGCGCACGACTTCATCATGCGGTTGCCCGACGGCTATGACACGGTGATCGGAGAGAACGGCGTCAAGTTGTCGGGCGGAGAGCGCCAGCGGCTCGCCATTGCCCGGGCCATTCTCCGCGATCCGCCGATCCTGATTTTGGATGAAGCGACGTCTGCGCTGGATTCGGAATCGGAGCGCATCGTCCAGATGGCGTTGTCGAACCTCATGAAGAACCGCACGACGCTTGTCATCGCTCACCGGCTCTCGACGATTCAAAGCGCGGACAGAATTGTCGTGATGGAGCGCGGCTCGATCGTCGAAACCGGCACACATCAGGAGCTCCTTGCGAGAAACGGGGCGTACAAGCGGCTCCATTCGATGCAATTCCAGGACGTCGATCAATAATACGATGAAGTCTGCGCTCGTGAATCACTTGATCCTTGCCGCAGCGCCGCTGTTCGGTGCGACGATCATTCGCCTGCTGCGCGCCACGATGCGAATCAAGACGGAAGGCGCCGAGCCGATCGACGCGCTGTATCGGGAAGGAAGCCATGTGATCGTCGCCTTTTGGCACGGCCGGCAGTTGATGATGCCACTGGGGTATCGCGGGCGCGAAGTGTATGTGCTGATCAGTCAGCATCGCGACGGCGAGCTGATCGCCCGAATCGTCGGTCGGTTCGGGTTCCGTGCGGTGCGTGGCTCCTCGACCAGGGGTGGCGTCGCCGCGTTGCGCCAGCTCATTGCGCTCGGGCGTTCCGGTGTCGACCTCGCGGTCACGCCCGATGGCCCGAAAGGTCCCAGACAGGTCGTGCAGCCGGGCGTGATTCAGTTGGCGAAGGCAACCGGCCTGCCGGTCGCTCCGCTCACGTTCGCCTGCTCAAAAAAAAAGTCTTTGCGAGCTGGGATCGGTTCGTGGTGCCATATCCCTTCAGCCGTGGCCTCTTCATATGGGGCACGCCCATCCGGGTTGCCGCCACGGCGACCGCGGACGAGATCGAGGCGAAACGTCGGGAGCTGGAGTCGGCCCTGAATCACATCACCGCGGAAGCGGACGAGCGGGTGCTACGTTAGGGCAGTTAGTTCCGTTAAGTCCGTTGGGTCCGTTAGGCTCTTATATAAGCGGACAAACTACGTCTCGTAAACCATGTGGTATCTCGCCTACAACATCGGGCTGCTCCTTGCCTCGCCGGTGATCCTCGCGATGCTGCTCGCGAAGAAGCGGTGCCGGCGCGGATTACCGCAGCGGCTCGGGCGCATCGCGCGAGAAGCGACGGACCGACCGGTGATCTGGGTTCATGCGGTCTCGCTCGGCGAAGTCGTGGCCGCCGTGCCGCTGGTCCGTCAACTCCACGACCGCCATCCTGACAGCCGCATCGTGGTCACGACCGTGACCGAGACCGGACGCGAAGCGGTGGAGCAACGACTGGCAGGAATCGCCGAACACCGCTATGCGCCCCTCGACTTTCCGTGGGCCGTGCGCGCCTTCATCTGCGCGCTCGACCCTCGGCTGTTCATCTTCGTCGAAACGGAGCTGTGGCCGAACCTGCTTCGCACCCTCGCCCGATGCGGCGTTCCGGTCGTCCTTGTCAACGGGCGGCTGTCGTCGCGCTCGTTCCGCGGCTACCGGCTGGCGCGTCCCTTCATGCGACAGATCCTCGGCGGCGTCTCGGCACTCCTGATGCAGTCGGCGCGGGATGTGGCGAGAATCGTGGCGCTGGGCGCGCCGCCCGATCGCACACAATGCACCGGCAACATCAAGTTCGACCAACCGATGGCGGCCGCTTTACCCGTGACTCTGACCAAAGAGGTCCTGCTCCACGACGGTGAGGATCTGCTGGTCGCCGGCAGTACCCATCCGGGAGAAGAAGAGGCGTGGCTCCGAATCTATTCGATCCTGCTCACCGAGTTCCCCTCGCTGGTCTTGCTGCTCGCACCGCGGCACATCGAGCGGGCGGACAAGCTCGAGGCAGCCGTCGCCGGGCAAGGGTTTCGGGTGGTGCGTCGGAGCAGGATCGCGGAGTCGGCGAAAGTCGGCCCGGGGCCGCGGGTCATGATTCTTGATACCCGCGGGGAACTCGCAGGCGTGTATCGATACGCGGTCGTGACGTTCGTCGGCGGGACGCTGGTGCCGGTCGGCGGGCACAATCTGTTGGAGCCGGCGGCATGGGGAAAGCCGGTCTTCTTCGGGCCGCATACCGATCATTGCGCGGAGATCGCGACCCTGCTGCAGGAAGCGGGAGGCGGAAGGCAGGTCGTCGATGCCGAATCGGGTGCGATAGCGGTCGCCGCGGTTCTGAGAGATCGGGACGTGCTTCACCGAATGGGCGAAGCGGCACGACGTGTCGTAGCGCAGAATCGCGGAGCGCTCGATCGCACGCTTGACGCCCTCGAAAAGGTCATCGCGGGGCAGTGCACGAATCGTTCGATCGGTCGTCCGACTATGACGGTCATGCAGGGCTGACGTGAGCCGGGCGCCCGTGCTCGGCCCCTCGCTCTTCAGCCGCCGACTCGCGGCACTTGCCTCTCTGCCATACGCCGTCGTGACGGCCGCGCGAAATCGGCTGTATGATGCCGGATGGTTGCCTCAGTCGTGCCTGCCGTGTCGCGTGATCAGTATCGGCAATATCACGGTTGGTGGCACCGGCAAGACGCCCGTCGTCATCTGGACGGTGAATCGGCTCATGTCGGCGGGGTTCCGTGTCGGCGTCCTGAGCCGAGGGTACCGTCGTCAAGGTGCTGCTGCCCGGCTGCTCGTCTCGGATGGCCGAAGGACCTTGGCTGATGCGATAGAAGCGGGCGATGAGCCGTTCTTGATCGCATCCCGGTGTCCCGGCGCGATCGTGGCGGTCGGCGCCGACCGCGCGGCGTTGGGTTTCTGTGTGCTCGATCGCCACTCGATCGATTGCTTCGTGCTCGACGACGGATTTCAACACCGCCGCCTGCACCGTGATCTCGACTTGGTGTTGGTCGATGCAAGCGATGGCGACGGGCTTCAAGGTCTGCTGCCGCTGGGCCGGCTTCGTGAACCGTTGTCGTCCCTGCGGCGGGCGAGCGCGGTGCTGCTCACGCGTGTCGAGAAAAGCCCGGAGATCGAGCCGATCAAGACCTTGCTCCGTGAGGGGATCGGCCGCCCGGTCGAGCCCATCGAGATTGCCTTCCGCGTCGAGGCGACGGTTGATGTCGTCACCGGGGCGGTCAGCGAGTTGCGGCGGGCAGCCGGCACGCGAGTCGTGATCTTCAGCGGGATCGGCAATCCCGCGAGCTTTCGGCATCTGATCGACCAGGCCGGGTTGAAGGTGCTCGATGAAGTGGTCTTTCGCGATCATCATCACTATACCGAGGCCGATCTTGCGTCGATCCGTCACCGTGCTCAACAGGTGCGCGCGGACCTGATCGTGACGACCGAGAAAGATGCGGTGAAGATCCGGCGTTTCGCGGACGGAGCACCAAGGATCATCGCGGTTCGGCTGGATCTCGATATCCTGTCCGGCCGGGAGCGGTTGGAGCGACTGATCTTGGGAAGTGCGAATGAGGTGCCGAGTCCCGAGTCCTAAGTGTTGAGTGTAAACAAGATGAATCGGACACCACAGGCACAATTCCTGGCCTCTGCTCAGCACTCAGCACTCAAGGCTCAGCACTGTTCCCGGATTCTCATCCGGGCCACGAATTGGATCGGCGACGCGGTGATGACGGAGCCGGCTATCTCGGCCTTGCGGGGGGCGTATCCCACGGCGAGGCTCACCCTGTTGGCGCGTCCCGCGATCGCTGATCTCTTTCGCGCGCACCCGTGGATCGATGAGATCATCGTCTACGAGCATCGCGGGCGTCACGCCGGGTGGATGGGCAAGTGGCGTTTGGCCCGGGAACTACGGGCGCGTCACTTCGACCTTGCCCTGTTGCTCCAGAATGCGTTCGAGGCCGCGGTGATCACCATGCTGGCCGGTATTCCCCGCCGGTATGGCTATGCAACGGACGCGCGGGAGTGGCTCTTGACCGATGCCGTCCGCATCGACCCCGCCACGCTTCGGGAGCACCAGACTCGCTACTACCTCGATCTCTTGCGCCCGCTCGGCATTGATCGGCCCACCTCGGCGCCGCGGCTGTTCGTGACGGCGGAGGAAGATGAGGGGGCCGGCAAGCGGCTGCGCGAGGCGGGTGTTCAGGACACCGACCTCATTATCGGCATCAATCCGGGCTCGACCTATGGCGGCGCCAAACGGTGGCTCCCGGATAGGTTTGCGGAGACAGCGGACCGGTTGGGCCAGACGTTCGGCGCCCGTATCGTGATCGTCGGTGCACCCGGTGAAGAGTCGTTAGGAGAACGGATCGCCGGCTGGATGCGCTCGACGCCGGTCATTATGTCCGGTCGCACCACGATCCGTGAATTGATGGCGGTCATCAAGCGCTGCCATTTGTTCGTGACGAACGATACCGGTCCGATGCACATTGCGGCGGCCTTCGGTGTCCCCGTGATCGGCGTCTTCGGCCCGACGGATACCCGCACGACGGCCCCATTCGGCGATCATCACGCCATTGTGCGGCGGCCGGTCGAGTGTTCGCCCTGCCTATTGCGCGAGTGCCCGATCGATCACCGTTGCATGACCCGGCTGACGGTCGACGATGTGTTTCATGCGGCTGCCGACAAGCTCCGAATGCTGAAGGGGGAACGCTCAATGCGGAATGTATCCGAGTCTTCTCCGTCTTCCCCCGACGATGCAGGACCTGCGAGTCAAGAAGACACGGCCGGCTCACCATCTCGCCGGCGCGCCCAAACATGGCGTCACTTATCCGTGACGCCGGGCGCCTCAGCACTCAGCACTCAGCACTTTCTGTTAAAGGGCGTGACGATCTTTCTCGATCGCGACGGGACCGTGAACGAGGACACCGGGTACATCAAAACACCGGACGAATTGCGGCTCCTGCCCGGCGTTCCCGAGGCGATTGCGCGGCTCAACGAAGCGGGGGCCCGTGTCGTGCTGATCACGAACCAGTCGGCCATCGCACGCGGTATGTTGACCCCATCCACCCTTGGCCTGATTCACGCGCGGCTCGCTGAGCTGCTCCAAGCGCATGGGGCTCGGTTAGACGGCATCTTTCATTGTCCTCATCATCCGGACGACGCCTGCGGCTGCCGCAAACCGCAACCCGGCATGATAAAGCAGGCGGCACAGCAATTGGGGATCGACCTCGGCGCCGCGTACATGGTCGGGGATCAGCGGTGTGATGTCGAACTCGCCCACCGAGTGGGAGCGCGTGCGGTCCTGATCACGACAAGCCCGGCCAGCAGGCAGGCATTGCACGAGTTGCAGCGCAACGGGCTCCCCCCGCATCATGTAGCCCAGGGCCTCCCTGGCGCAGTAGAGTGGATCTTGCGGGACTGGGAAGACAGGCGTCGCTCCGCGTGAACCGGTTTTTGCGATTCACGAAGGACGAGTGAGATTCACCGCGATGCAGCGCATTCTCATCATCAAGCCGAGTTCCCTGGGCGATGTCGTCCACGGCTTGCCGACGTTGCAGGCATTGCGGCGCCGTTTTCCGAGCGCCGAGATGCATTGGCTGGTCAAGCGCGAATGGGCGGGCATTCTCGAACGGGCCGAGGGTCTGCATCGGATTTGGACGGTGGCGCGAGGAGTGGGAGGCTGGCTGTCGGTGGTGCCAAGCCTCAGAGCCGAGCGGTTCGATGTCGTACTGGACCTGCAGGGTCTGTTCCGCAGCGCGGCGCTTGCCTGGCTCACCGGCTGTCCCCGCCGCATCGGATTCGCGAATGGCCGTGAAGGGAGCCCCTTGTTCTATACGGATCGCGTGCCGGTGCCGACTCCCGAGATGCATGCCGTCGATCGATACCTCCTGCTGTCGGCACGGGCCGGTGCCCCAGTGCCCGATAAGGTCGAGTTTCGCTTGTGCCCGACGGCGGCGGATCGAGAGCACATCAACGCGCTGCTCCGGCGCCAGGGGCTAACGCCCGGTACGGTGTGGATCGCCGTGAATCCGGGGGCCCGCTGGGTGACCAAGCGCTGGCCGCTCGGGTCCTTTGCGCAGGTGGCCGATGCGATTCAGAACAGCGGTCTTGGCCGCGTGGTGCTGATCGGAAGTGAGAGCGATCGTGCGGCAACAGAGACTGTGAAGCAGGCGATGCGGTCGATCCCGCTCGACCTCACCGGCTTCGTCAGTCTCACGCACTTACCGGCGCTCCTCGCCTCGTCTGCATTGCTCATCACCAATGACTCCGGCCCCATGCACGTCGCGGCGGCCGTCGGCACACCGGTGGTGGCCTTGTTCGGTCCGACGAGTGCCGCGCGGACGGGGCCGTATGGCGGCGACCACACCGTCCTGACGTCGGACGTTCCGTGTCGGCCCTGTCTGAGCCGGCACTGCCAACAGGCAGACCCGCTCGTCTGTCTGACGTCCATCACGTCCGAGACGGTCGTGGCTGCCGTCCGGCAACGGTTGCCCCAGCGGCTGGCCCAGTTCACGTGACACCGCAACTCCGGCATATTCTGTTGGTTCGCCCGGACGGCCTTGGCGATGAAGTGCTGTGTTTGCCGGTCGCCTCCGCGGTTCGTCGCGCGCTGCCCACGGCACGGGTGACCTTTCTCTCCACCGCCTACGCCGCTCCCTTGTTCGAGCACCATCCCGATGTGGACGGCGTAATCGGCCTCACCGGAGACGAACGCCTGACTGAGTTGGTGAAGATCTTTCGGCGCGGCTTCGATGCGGCCGTGTTTCTCAAGCCGTTCCGGCGCCTCATGCTCGCGGCCTGGTTGGCTCGCGTGCCGATCCGTGTAGCGACCGGGTATCGTTGGTACGGCATGCTCGCCAATCGGCGCGTCTATCAGCACCGGAGTGATTTCTCGCGTCATGAGACGGAGTACAATGTCGGCTTGCTCGCCGGCCTTGGCCTACCTGTTGACACCGTCGTTCCGCCGGCACTGTTCGTCACGCCGGCCGAGCGCAAAACGGCCGAGACCCGACTAGCGGTCCTTCCCCCGCCGCGCGTGATCCTCCATCCCGGAGGCTTTGCGGCCAGGACGTGGGCGGCGGAGAACTATTGGTCGTTGGCCCGTGCGCTCGCGAAGGAGGGCGTGAGCGTCGTCTTCACAGGCAGCCCCGCGGAGCGCGGGCGATTCTGGGAGGTGCTGAAGGGTGCGACGGCCGAAGCCGGCATGTTGGATCTGATGGGGCAGTTGTCTCTGCGGGAACTCATGGGCGTCATCGCGGCGTGCGATGTGGTCGTCTCAGGCGCGACCGGACCCGCCCACCTCGCGGCGGCGCTCGGCGTGCCGACCGTGAGCCTCTTCGATCCGCGCCGGAACAATCTGCCCACGAGATGGCGGCCCCTCGGGCTCGGTGTCGTCCTGCGCCCCGACGTGCCGACCTGCGAGAAATGCATCTATCAGGCGTGCCCGTATTGGGACTGCTTGGATCGGATCACGCCGGCGCATGTGGCCTCGCACGTCCGTGCCGTCGCGGCGGAGCGGCACTCGTTGCAGGTCGTGCATGTCTAAGGTGTCGGCGTACGTCATCGCCTATAACGACGAGCCGAACATGCGGCCGTGTTTGGAGTCGCTCACCTGGGCCGATGAGATCATCGTTGTGGATTCGTTCAGTACGGATGCCACGGAAAAGATCGCGCGCGAGTTTACCCAGCACGTGTATCAGCACGAGTTTCATGGCTTCGGGGACTTGCGGAATACGGCGGTCGCGCATGCGACGCACGAGTGGATTTTCAGTTTGGACACGGACGAGCGTGCGACACCGGAGTTGCGCGACGAGGTGCGACGGGTGATCGGACGATCGGACGCCGCCGACGCCTATTTCGTCCCGCGGAAAAATTATTTTCTCGGGCGCTGGATTCGCCACTGCGGCTTTTACCCCGACTATCGCCAGCCGCAGTTGTTCCGCAAAGGCCGCCTGCGGTATCGACAAGAGATGGTTCATGAGAGCTTCGATCTCGAGGGCCGGACGGGTTATCTGCACGAACACGTCCTCCAGTATCCGTTTCGCGACATCGATCAGTATTTGATGAAGATGGACCGCTATTCAGAGTTGATGGCCCAGCGGATGGCCCGGGATGGCCGGTCATTTCATGCGCACCAGCTCGTGTCGCATCCATGTTTTACGTTCTTCAAGATGTATATTGGGCGGGCCGGCTTTCTGGACGGCATGCCGGGTCTGATCCTGTCCGGCCTCTACGCCTACTACACCTTTATTAAATATGCCAAGCTGTGGGAGATGACGAGGAACGGTTAAGGCGACCTTAACCTCATCGTGACGTAACCGATGAAGATCAGCGGCTTCAGCATTTGTCGCAACGCGGTCAAGTTCGACTACCCGATCGTGGAAGCGATCCGGTCGGCGTTGCCGCTGGTGGATGAGTTCGTGGTGAACGTCGGACAGTCGGACGACGGCACCCGCGCGCTGATCGAATCCATTGGCTCGGAGAAAATTCGCATCGTCGATTCGTTCTGGGACGACGGCATGAAGAAGGATGGCCTGTTGTTCTCCCACGAGACCAACAAGGCGCTGGCGCAGTGTCGGGGGGACTGGGCGCTCTATCTGCAGGCCGACGAAGTCTTGCACGAGCGCGATTACGAAACGATCCGCCGCGCCTTGCAGGCTGAACTTGCCAATCATGCCGTCCTCGGGTTCACCTTCCGGTATCGCCACTTCTACGGCGACTACTGGTCGCTGAACCCGTGGTTCTATCATCGTGCGGTGCGCGTGATTCGGAACAACGGCGAGGTGGAGTCGTGCGGCGACGCGGTCGGCTTTTGGCTGAAGGCCGATCAAGGCTATCTGCAGAGCGTCCACAAAGATCGCGTGCGGCCGTCGGGCGCCACGATCTACCATTACGGCTGGGTGAAATCGCCCAAGGTGCTTTTGGAAAAATTTCGGTACCAGGTCGCGCGCCATCATGGCGATCAGCCTGGCCCCGAACAGGCGGCGCTGTTAGCGAAAGAGGCGTATGAGTTCGACGAATACCGCATCATGAAAAATTTTACCGGCCGCCATCCGTCGGTGATGCGCGACCGCGTGGCTCAGTACCCCAGACTGCAGCGTCACCGAAATCGATGGCTGGAACCCGCGTTCTACCGTGAGATCATGCGGAAAGGCTTTCGCGGATAGGCTAAGGTTGACGGTTGGCTATGACTCTCGCCGTCGTGGTGATTACGAAAAACGAGGAGCGCAATATCGAGGCGTGTTTGGACAGCGTCCGTTGGGCGCACGAGATCATCGTCGTCGATACCTGCAGCATCGATCGCACCGTGGAGCTGGCGCGCCGATATACCTCCAAAGTCTTCGTCCGACCGTGGCCAGGGTACGGCCTGCAAAAGAATTTCGGGATCGACCAGGCGACCGCCGACTGGATCCTGATTCTGGACGCTGATGAACGCGTGTCCGAGCCCTTGCGCGATGAGATCCGGACGGTCATTCGGACGGGACCGGTGGATATCGCGGGCTATGAGATTCCCAGACGAAACTTTTTTTATGGTAAGTGGATTCGGCATAGCGGCTTCTATCCCGATCGCCAACTGCGGTTGTTCCGGCGGTCCGCCGGGCGCTACGACAATGTGCTGCTGCATGAGCATTTGCGCGTGAACGGCGGGATCGCTCAATTGTCGGCGGCGCTCGATCATATCAGCATGCCGACCGTCGGCCACCACGTGCGCAAAATGATGCACTACACGACGCTCGGCGCTCAGGAGAAGCTGAAGCGGCGGAGCCGAATCGGTGTCCTCGACATCGCGGGGAGCCATATCGCGACCATTCTGCGGACCTATGTTTTTCGCCGGGGCTATCGTGACGGCATTCATGGCCTGATCGTCGCGCTGTTTGCCGGTATGCACACGTTCGTGAAATATGCGAAGGCGTGGGAGATGGTTTGGGAAAGGGGGAAAGGTGGAAAGGGGTAAAGGGCCTGCTTTGAGCCATGCGCATCGGCATTGACGCAAATCCCATTATGCGCCATCGAGGCGGCATCGGCTGGCACACGTATCACCTGTTGCGCCACCTCATTGAGGTGAAGGACGATGACACCGAGTACGTGGCCTACGTCGAGCGAGGTCAGGCGAACGCCGAGGTAATGAGAGAGCCATGGGCTCGGTCCTCGCGGCTTCGCTGGGTCGAATCGCCACGGTGGCTGATGCCGCTGCGCGGGCGGCTCGATCGCTTGGACCTCTACCATGGACCCAACTTCAAGCTGCGCACCCAGGGACGGTGCGGCGGTGTCGTGACGATTCACGATCTGTGGCTGGACCGGTTTCCGCACTATTCGCCGAAACTGTTCGGGCAGCGCCGGTCGTTCCGGAAAACGAAACGAACGGCGTTGCGCGCGAAGAAGGTCATTACCGTCTCCCGTTACTCGGCACAGGACATCACCGATCTGTGTGGCGTGCCGCCCGAGCGGATCGCCGTGATCTACAACGGTGTCTCGGAAGAGTTTCACCCCGGTCGCCGGCCGGAGATCATTGCTCGTCTGAAAGCGAGAACGTCGTGGCCGGCCGAGCGATTTATCCTGTTTGCGGGCGGTGCCGATCCGCGGAAGAATCATCGCGTCTTGATTCGCGCGTATGCGGAACGGGCCGAGAGCCTCAGGCCGTATCTGCTCGTCATGGCAGGGAGTGGCGAACACCGGCTTGGCAACATTCGCGAGACGGCCTCGGCATACGGCGTCGGCGACCGGGTCATCTGCACGGGGCCATTGAACGTCGAGGAACTCATCGCGCTCTATGCGCAGGCCGAGGTCTTCGTCTTTCCGTCTCTCTATGAGGGATTCGGCATGCCGGTCGTGGAAGCGATGGCCTGCGGGGCGCCCGTGATTACCTCGAACACGACATCGCTGCCGGAAGTTGCGGGGGATGCGGCCATGTTTGTGGACCCGCAGGATCATGACGGGCTCGGGCGCGCGCTGCTCGAGGTGCTGACCAAGGCCGAGGTCCGCGACGCGATGCGGGCGAAAGGATTTGCGCGAGCCAAGCAGTTCACCTGGCACGCGGCGGCCGAGCAGACATTGGCTGTCTATCGGGAAGTGTGCACGATGCGGTGTTCATCGTGAATCGTCATTCGACTTGTATCAAGATTGCCGAATTGTAGGGAAACCGCGCATCGAGCCATGCTCAAGGAAACGTTCGACACCGTGTTGGCCGAGATGCTGAAGGCCATTCACCGTCACTACGGAGAACGATTGGTCACGGATCGATTGCGTGAATTGGCAGAAATTTCAAAGTCGCTCCGCAAGGATCGGGAGTTGGCTTTTTATAGCGATATCGATTTTATCCCGACCGAGGAACACTCAATCAAGGAAGGGCAGCAGGCTTACGAAGGAGCGAAGCGCGTGCTCGAGGTAGCGAGACGTGTGATCCCCGGACCGTACTGACCAATGACGCCCCGCACTATTCTCGTCATCAAACTACGCTATATCGGTGACGTACTGCTCGCGACGCCGGTCCTGCACGCGCTCCGGGAGCGATGGCCCGAGGCCCGGATGACGATGCTCGTCAATCCCGGCACCGAGGACGTAGTCCGATGGAATCCTGATCTGACGGAGGTGCTGACCGTGCCGCGTGCGGGATGGTCCGCCTCGATGCGTTTCGTGCATGAGCTGCGTCGGCGGCGGTTCGATCTCGTCATCGACCTCACGGACGGGGATCGCGCGGCGTTTCTTGCCTGGTGGACGGGCGCGCCGATTCGAATCGGGATCAACGAGGAACGGCGATGGCGCGGGCGGCTCTACACGACGGTGGTCGACACGCCAAAGCAGAGGCATCGCATCGAACGGGATCTCGAAACCCTTCGCCCCTTGGGGCTGGCTCCGAAACCCGTGCCACCAATTCTTCGGACCGCCGAGGATGATGAGCGGCGCGCGGAGGAAGTGCTTCGGGCGGCAGCGGTTCTTGGGAAGCCGGGCAGGCAGCCGCCGCTCGTCATGCTGCATCCGGGGGCCCGCTATTGGTTCAAAGCTTGGCCGGCCGACCGCTTTGCGGAGGTGGCTGACCGCTTGATCCAGACCTATGGCTGCCGGGTCATCATCGGAGGCGGCGTGCAAGAGCGCGTGATGGCCGATGAGCTGGTTCGCCGACTCGGGGCGACCGTGATCGACGTGGCAGGCCGCATCGATCTGCTGACATTCGCGGCCGTGCTCAAACGGTGCGCGCTCCTCATATGCAACGACAACGGTGCCATGCACATGGCGGCGGCGCTGGGTGTTCCGGTCGTCGCCTTGTTTGGGCCGTCGGACCCCGCGGAATGGGGGCCGCGCACAGATCATGCGATCGTCCTGTACAAATATCTCGACTGCCGGGCTTGTTTCCATCCGACCTGTCTCCGCGGCGAGGAGAATTGCATGCGACAAATTACCGTCGATGAAGTCTTTCGAGCGGCCTGCCGGCTGCTTGGTGAACGGGAACCGGTTCATGTCGGCTAATCCATTGGTCAGTGTCGTCATTCCGATCTTCAACGACGCGCGGTGCGGTGTCGATTGGCAGCACAGCCTCGATTCACGCTACGACCGTGGCGAGCGTTGCTTCCTTTTTTATGCTGAAACGCCTGAGGTTCATGCGTTATGTTGGCCGATTCACTGGCGCGTCGATCAAGTGCCGTGTTATTGAAGCCGGCCGTTATGGTTCGTTGTCAAGGTACACCGATTGCCCTTGAGAGAACCGTGAATCAGGATCCGGTCATACAGGACTTCTTGATGGGCATCATGTCCGTCCGCCACAAGTTCGCAAGGTGATCTTGTTCGGGTCGCGAGCACGGGGCACGCACAGGGTCGATTCCGATTATGATCTGTTGCTGGTTGTCTCCAAAAAAGACAACCGCTTGGTAGATGCGCTGTATGAGGCGGTCATGAACGTTTTATTGGCGCACGGTCGCCTGGTCTCTCTCAAAATTTTCGAACAAGACGAGTTCGATCACCTGCGGGCGTTGCAAACGCCATTCATGGAACGGATTCTCGCCGAGGGCGGTACGGTTGGATAAGACACAAAGGAAACTCATTCGCGCCTACCTGTCCAAGGCCGAGCACAAGCTCCGGCGTCGCTCGCGACTTGGCGAAGCATGTAACTGAAGTGGCCCGCTACCTGTCGGCACTCGAGAACCCATAAGTCCCATGCCTCTTGTCTCAGTCGTCATTCCGGTCTTCAACGGTGCGCCCTTCGTGGCCAAGGCCGTGGAGAGCGTCCGCGCGCAGACGGTGAAGGATGTCGAAATCCTCGTCGTGGATGACGGCTCGACGGATGGGACCCAGCAGGTCCTTGCCGATTTGGAACGCACGCAGGGAATCGTCTGGTTTCAACAGCATCACGGCGGTCCCGCGCGATCACGGAACACAGGGCTGGAGGCGGCGAAGGGCGAATTCGTCGCGCTGCTGGATTGCGACGATGTGTGGTTGCCGGAGAAGCTCGAGGCCCAGTTGGCCGTGATGCGTGATCCCGGCATCGGTCTTGTCCATACCAACTACGAGGTCGTGGATGACGCCGGCCGCGTGCTGGAACGGGTCCATGCCGGCCGCAGCCCCGAGCCGCTCGTGCAGGCGTTCGCGGGCGGGCACGTGGCACTCCCGTCCACGCTGCTGATCCGTCGTGCAGTCCTGGGGAAGGTCGGCGGGCTGCGGCCGGAGCTGTATGGCTCGGAAGACTCGGATCTGACGATTCGGCTGTTCGCGGTCACCCGCTTCGGCTGGGTCGATCGCGTGCTGGTTCGAAAGCTCCAACGCGGCCATGGATACCGCGATATGGCGTTCGATGAAGTGACGCACAAGGCAAAAGTGCTGTCGAGCCGCGAGCGATTTTTGACCGCGCTCGAAGAACGGCCTGCCTTGACGACCGAGCAGCGAGCCGCGCTGGACCGGGAATGGGCGAACTATTTTCTCTTGCGCGGCCGGTTGGCCGAGCAGCAGGGGCGGCGAGTCGAGGCACGGCAATACTACAGCCGGGCCATTGCGTACGCGCCGTCACGGCTGCGAGGGTATACACGGTGGCTCAGAACCTGGATCTAGTGTCCTGTCTCTGAAGTACGTGGAATAAGTTGTGCATTGGTGGTGTCCT
>NZ_CEFZSK010000031.1:0-15153 GCF_979581665.1 Nitrospira sp. Vd2
AGGACACCACCAATGCACAACTTATTCCACGTACTTCAGAGACAGGACACTAGAGAGCTTCTCCCTCTCAGTTCTGAACCTTCAGTGAAGGGCTTCGAGCGGGATATGCCTCCTTCCTGGGACCCTGCGAGCGGGGCCGCCCTCCGCAGGAGACATCCGTACCACATCCGGGGACGTAGGCGCGTCTTTCAGTGCCGGTCAGATTTGACGCGCGGCAACCTCGATCGTCGAGTCGGCCAACACCATGCGGTCACACCGCGTCCTGTTGCTATCGATAAGGTCGGGGAGTACCGCTCCCACCCCTCCACAATTGCCGAAGTCGTCGCGCTCCCACCCACGTCGCCAATCCACCGGCCAGGAGAAGGCCCGTTGACGGTTCCGGCACGAGCGCTTTCGGCTCGCCATAAATAAAGTCGTCCATCACGACCACGCCGCTCAGTTGCCCGGCGGCGAGGGCATTAGTCCCACTCGTGATTCGGACACGGGAAACGCTCTCCGAGGTGAACGAGACCCCGAGGAACGAGAGCCCACTCGCAGCACTCGGCACTGTGAACGTTCCCAACGACGTCGAGCCATTAAAGAACTGGAGGCTCGCATTTGCGGACACGTTCGTAAAGACCGCCCCGAACCCTTTCGTCGTAGCCGAAGTGGACGTGCCAGGCAGAAAGAAGTCGACGTCGGTAATCGTACTCCCCAGCGGGGTGAACAGTTTCGGCGCACTGAACGTTTGAAAGAGATTCGGATAGCCAGGATCAATGTTGCCAAATCGGACAGGTGTGCTCGTGGGATTGGTCGTCCCCGCGCTGACTTGAAAACCCGTCCCCGGCGTGGAGAAGAGGACACCTCGGGGCGAGTTGGCGTTAAAGAAGTTCCCGGGAAGGTTGTTCGGGGACGAAAAATTATCCGGCGTGCCGTCCCAGTTGATTTCGCGGCGTCCGGAGGAAAATGAGCCACCGACACCATTATTCGCGCCACCGAGGTCTGCGCGAAAGGCATCCACCGCTCCTTGGATAGCGGCCGGATTTGCGCCGCTTCCTTGTTCGACGATCGGAACAGCAGTGGAAGGCGCTGCATCAAGAATGAGACCGAGTGCTGTGACGAACAGAAGAGCTTGGCGGACCATGGGGTGCTCCTTTCGGTCGGTAACCTTATGAGCTCCCACAGGCAATTTCTGTACAGCTACGAAGGGTGCGGAAACACACCGACTCTTGCTGATGCATTCACACGGTGTCATCTCGTCTTGTCAGTCATTCCTTATCGATGCCCCTCGAGCGAATGGCAAAAAGGCACGCGACCCTGGCGTTTTAGAAACCGTGTTGTGGAATACCCCTACTTAGTAGAGCTGGAAACCTTCTTGTCGTGGCGCCAGTTCTGTAGGGATAAGCAGATAGAACAACGACCAATTGACACTGAAGAAAGAGGAAGAGGTCCCGAGTAGTGCGGAAGGCTCTTCGGAAGAGCCTTCCGCCGTCTGTCCTGCAAACTGGTCTACGCATCCCTTGGAGGGTCGTTGAGATCCCTCCTGCCAGCTTGACCAGTTCCGGCTGCTAGGCGAGGACGCCTTTCTCGGTTCGATGATTCGCGGCGCTCAGACGGTCCTTCAGGATCAAGCGACCAAGCGCCGTGAGTCGTCGGCCATGTTGCCAGGCCAGCACCGTCTGTTCGAGGAAGGCATCAGTGAACGGGTGCTTTTCAAGGTGAGCGACGACCTCACGTTCCGTCACGGCTCGCCGTCCCATGAGTCACCCCCATGTCTTGGTATGCCATGGTATGAGCGAGAGCCTTACTCAGCGTATCCTTCCTTCTGCCTGTGTGGCCACGTCAATCACTTTATTCTCGTCATCGATTAACAACACGACCGGTTCCCCTTTCGACAGAGCCGCAAACTTATCGATCATCAAAGGTCGCACCTCGTATGCGTCTTCTCGCCCTTCGGTCGTCCGAATAATCACCTGGTCCTTCATGGGAGATCCGGCGATCGTCCCTTCGACGCGACGCTGAGCGCCCTTGATCGGTGATTTCTTGGCCGACTCGCCTGCGGCCTTCACCGCATCTTGTCGCGCCAATGTCACATCGACAATCTTATTCGTCTCGTCAATGAGGAACACGGCGGGGGTACCAATCGGCACAGAGGCCACCTTGCTTCGTGCCTGCGATCGCACTTCGTATTCCTCCTCCTTGCCGACCTCACTTCGGATGACCGCCTGGTCGTGTCCGATCGTCAGTGGTTGCGCGAGTTGGCCTTTCACGATCCGGTGATGAACGTCCCGAGCCGGCCGCCCCGACTCGTCCAACAAATGGTAATCGACGATGAGGTTCTGATCATTCAAAGTAATGATCATGTGATCGCCCTTCTTCGGTGTTGGAGCCCCCTTCTCCTTACCTGGCTTGACAGGAACGAAACGTGGATGGACTTCTCCCGTATTCACCTGTATCTGATCACTCTTGATGTCCTCTACTGTGCCGAGGACCTGCCGGTCGCCCTGCAACAAGACGTGCTCGCGTCCCGTCTCCGCGGCGAACGCGCTCATCGGAACGGCAGTGAGTCCTAAGAGAAAGAGAATGTGTAGGCGTCTCATAGTGCCTCCCATCCTGTTGTTCACGTGCCCTAAGTCCTTTCAGCATACGCTGTAAGAACACCTCGCCCCAGGAGTCGCTGTTGAAAGGTTGCATGAGACGCCTGATTACGTCTTTTGGTGTAGCGCGGACGTTCGACCGTCGGACCGTCACCACGGTCTCGGCCGAAATTTCATCGAGCAGCCGGGCAAGCTGCAAGCATGGTGTGCCACCGCGACCGAGGATTGACGGTACCGACTTCAGGTGAGTCCCGATCGCGGGACACCGACCAAGGATCAGTGGTATCGTGTATGGTGGATGTTTACGATGATCTGTCCCGTCCCCGACTACCTTTGCTGTTTTCTCACTCCAAGATGCAGTCATGGTGGAATTGTCCAGCCACAAAAACGAGCTCTTGAGCTCGCTGCCGTCCGGTGAAACGAAGCTGATCGCTCCTCATCTCGTGGATGTCGAGATCGCAGACGGGCACATCCTCTTTAATCCCGGTGACATCATTCGAGAAGCGTACTTCCCGAGCACCGCCGTTCTGTCAGTGATGAACGTCACGCGCGATGGACAGACCGTGGAGGTTGCCGCGGTCGGAAATGACGGGATGGTGGGCCTTCGACTCTTCTATGACGATGATGAAGCCATTGCGCGTGTGATGTGCCAAGTTCCCGGACATGCATTCAAAATCGAGGGCGACACGTTTTTGCATTTGGTGCGCCATCAACCGGGTCTTCGGCATGTCATTCATCAGTACGCCCATGCCTTCTTGTTTGAGGTGTTTCAGTCGGCGGCATGCAATAAGATCCACGGTATTCCTCAGCGCTTCGCTCGCTGGCTCCTCACCAAACAGGACCGCTCCGACAGAACGACCTTCCCGCTGGGGGAAGGCAAAATTGCCGCCATGCTTAACGTGACGCTGCCGACGGTTCGTGGCTTGATTCGTCAATTGCGCGACCGCCGGGTCATTGCCGTGCGAGGAGAAGACATTTCGATCGTCAACCGGCCCGGCCTTGAAGGGATTGCGTGCGAGTGCTACGAACGCGTTCGGCTCGAGCTGTTCAAGATCAGCGTCAAACGGCGTTCGGTGCCGACATAATCTGCGCCTGTTGATTAAATGAGCTCCCGGACGTTCTGCGGTATCGTCGTGACCATCAAGCGCTGTGTTCGCCGGGCCGGGTAGAGGAACCAAAAAGGACAGCGAGCAAGATCGGCCGTTGTTCATCTGCCTTTGCAACCGCAGCTTCCAGCCTACACATTTTCCGCAGTGCTCCTCGCTCTCGCAGCCATCGCACTGAAAGATACAGGCCGTATCGACCGCGATACACAGACACGTTCGCTTATTCGGCTCTCCGTACTCAAACGAAAGTCACAACTCACCCAGACGGGTGAAACGTCATTCCCCATCAGGATGAATTTCTGCCTCGGTACGTTGCCTGTGCGCCGTTCTGTCGAGTGGCATGGAGGTTGAGTATCACGAGCCTCATGGAACCTTTACACCGCCAGCGTCATGGATCAAGAAACCGTTCTTCCTTCACATTTAGGGAGGGTGCTATGAACGCGCACACAATGGTATTCGTACTCGGTTTGGGAGTTGCCTTGATCCCCGGAGTCTCGGCACTTGCGAATGCGCAAGATCAGAAAGGAACCGATCGTGTAGTCGTGGCGCAGAGCAATGTCGCCACGTATCACGCGCAGCTCGACCGACTTCGCGCTGCGATCGGGGACGGAGATCAAGCCAAGGTCAACCATGAGGTCGTGACGTTGCTCGGTATCCTGGAAGAGAGACCGATGAGCGCCCCGGACCATTTCGCCAACAACGGGACATCCCTGACTGATGACATGATGCGGCAAATCAGCATCCAAGACGAACGATCGGGAAACTCGTTCTAACGACAGAACGCGTCACCGTCGGGGGAAGCTGTGACCGTTCGCACACTTCTCCCGACGGCCGTGTTCATCTAGACCTCCGCACGCTGAGGTTGCCTTACCGCCGCTATCTTTTCAACTGCGCTGCTCCTTCTCCCACATGACGGCTCCCGGTGTTTCGATGTGGCTGTGGGGCGCGCCTGTTGCCACCCGATTGTGCCCGGTGGATTTCCGACGCCTGATGGTGCTGGCGCTGTTCGCCATTGGCCTTCTCCTTTCTGTGCAATTTGAAAATGACCGATTCTTGTCTCCGTCTGATTCCTCGTTTGGCGACTTGGCAACCGCGAATCAAGCCAACCTCCCCGTGCTGAGCAGTCGCTCACGCCGCCCGACAGCAGCCTTCTCCTTTTCTGATACGTGCACAATGTATGCGCCACTAGAATGCAACCAGCACGTGAGTGCGCCTTGGCGTGAAAGCTCTTAAGACATGGGACTTCAGAGTAGGAGGATGCAATGCCGCGACGACGAAAGCCGACCGATAAGACGGAGGTCCCGAAAACCATCAAGCGTTCGGACACGCATGCGCAGCACATTTGGAAGAAAACGCACGACAGCGCAGTGAAGACCTATGGAGAAGGGGCGCGCGCTCACCGCGTGGCGTATGCGTCACTGAAGCATTCCTACAAAAAGGAAGGCGATCATTGGGTGCGCAAAGCGCAGAAAGGCCCTTCGGATCCACAGGCCGCTCGCGGTCCGACCACGCGCCCGCGGTCGACGGACAAACCTGCTGCCCCGACCGCACGAGGGAAAGTCGCCAAGACCGAGGCGGAAGCACGAAAGAAAGCCAAGGAGGCGCGAAGCGAATCAGCGCGGGTTCGTCGCCGAGGTCAATGAGACAACGCCGCAGGATGTTCAAAAAGGCCGTCCAGCAAGGCCGCAGAGAGCGAGGAGGCGAGGCGTACTCTGACTTGTACGTTGAGCCTCCGAGCGACGCGAGGCGAGGAATAACTCGCCTCACGTTTGCGCACGGGCGCGAGATGGTGAGCGCCCAGTGGAAGCTGGCGGCCTTTTTCAACATCCTGCTAAGACCAAAGTCTAGTTGCGCGATCACGTCGTGCCCCTGTAGAGATGCACCATGCTCTTTCGACTCCGCCCGTGGACACGCCCGCATTGTCGCCCTTGTGCCCACTCCGTGGCATCGCTGTTCTTGTTGTCACTGCTCCTGTCGCTCGGCGCCTGTGTTGACCATCCCGTAGCACCATTCCCCGCGACACCGGTTGCCGCCGATGACGTCGCACTGATCGACGCACGCACGCTCGTCCTAGGACAGGACCCGGGCGCCGTTGCCCAAGTGACACAGGATCTCACCGCCTTCGGGTTTACGATGGTGGAGCGCGATCGGATGGCGCAGCTCCTGGACAATTTTAATGTGAGAGATCAACAATCGGGGTGGGAGATCCGGCTCGTTCACACGGGGTTTGAATCCGGTGCGGAGCTTGTGGTCCTCGTGGACGTCGACGGCGGACTGGCATCACCCAGTGTGCGGGTGAAGGCCATCGAGGTGGAAAGCGGAGCCGTGCTGTGGAGTGGAGCTGGCGCACGAACAGTGCCGGTCACCGAGGGTGAGTATCCGTTGACGATCAAAACGCTGTCCCATGAAGCTGTGATGGCTGGGTTAATGATGCCGGATCGAGGAAGCGATATCGCGGTCGAGCGGTAGAGTTCCCTTTAGTCCCACTCCTTATTGTACACGCGCCGTCCGCACTTTACCGCCATTCCACGCATCGTCGATACAACGCACGTCGCAGCTCCAGCATGGCCAAGGTGTCTCGCGCGCAATAATCCCGTAGCGCTTCACTGAGGCGCACTCGTTCGATTAAATCCGTCTCCAGAAAGACCATCTGGTAATAGACCCGCGCCGCCATCCCTCCGTCCTGAATCTCCAGGTCGCTGTAGCCCAGCGATGGCACGACCGCGGGCAGCACCGCCTTGATCGAGTAGGACCCGCCGAACGCCGGATGGTAGTAGTGATCGCGGATGATCGGAAAGAGGTCCCATAATCGTTCGATCAGGCGCAGCAGGTCCGCCCGGTACTGCTGATAGGCCTCGGCCAACCGCTCGAGCATCGCACGTTCATAGCCCGAGTAGACACAGATGCTGCCCTCCCCGTCCAATGCGCTGAGCAACTCGACAATCAATTCCTCGCGTGGATCGCGCGGATCGAGACACAGATACTCATGGTGCCGAACCTGGCCGTCGTTGGTCTCGACGTGATTGGACCACTGCATCGGAATGGTTTGATAGGGGCGCGTCTTGGCGAACTTCGGAATGGCGGGCATGAACGTTTCGAAATCGAGATGATGCACGGGATAGCGGACGGTCTCGAGCATCGCCTTGAGCTTGGAACTGATCCATTCGACGTTCTCTTTCATCCGGCGCTGCGCAATCGACAAGGAGAAGCCGCTGGGAATCTCGTCGATCGTTTCGATCCCCAGCTTGGCCAGTGATTGAAAAATGTAATCTCCGCCGGGCAGATGAAAGATCCACCGTGCCGGTTTGTCCTTGGTGCAGTACTGCCAGAATGGGCACTCGTAGGGCGCATGGCAGTGGACGCCGGCCTCGATCCTCGGCGGTTCGGGCGCGAGCAACATCTTTCTGAATTCGCACAATCGCGTGACGACGCTCTCTTGCTTCGAGAGCACCGCCTGTGTGAGATCCTGCACCACGAACAAGCGATCCAGATCCATCGTGCCGCCGTCATAGACATACTGTGTATTGATGTGCATGAGGCACGCGGCCGCCACCGGCGTCCCGGTTCCCGTGAGGACGTACGTCTGTACCGCCAAGTCCTCGACATGGACGTCCTTGACGCGGGTCGAGGACTTCACCTCCACGATGCGCCACGCCTCGCCGCCCTCGGGCAGAGACACGCGTTCCAGGATATCGACCCGCACCAGCACCTGTTCGAAGACGAAGGCGGCTTCAAAGATGGCCGGAACGGAGGGATCGGCCATGAGCGCGTGCGTCTGGAGGAGCGCTTCCGCCGCGTGTCGATAGCCGGCCTCGACCAGGACGCCTCCGGCGAAACGCCGGCGCGCGAGCTCACCCACCTCCGTTCCCATATCGAGGATGGCCTGCGTCGCCGCGTCCGGTGGAGTCGCGAGTTCGGGCGCGTGAATCTCCAGATACAAGCGCCTGTGACATTGGAGGCCGGAGAGAAATTTCGATTTCGAGAGGCGAAGACCGGATGCAGGAGGAGCGGCGGAGGACTCCGATGGCGCAATCATCGCCGGGGAGGCTACACAAGACGAGGCCGAATGTCCAGCGGATCCGAACTCCGGATGAGCCCGCTAGACCCCGGCTCCCAGAGAGACAAGAACCTAGCTCAAAGTCCTTTCTGTCCTAAGAGCAGCCGGAGCGGGGACAACGGCTCCGGCTGCGAGAGAGATGATCTTAAGATTAGGCTGAGCCTTAGGACGGTGAGGTTTCGGTGACCCGAATGATTTCCATGATGGAATGCATCAGGTCTTTGGTGATCAGCGGCGTCACGTAGCAGCGTCCTTCGAGCACCTCCTGGATGGCACAGCGGAGCTCGGACGTCGCCGAGCGCTTCAACAAATAGCCGGAGGCACCCGCCTTGAACGCTTCCGTCACGTACGTGGGATCGGTGTGCATCGTCAGAAAGATCAGTTTGACGCTTGGGAGGAGCTTTCTAATCTGTCGGGCGGCTTCAATGCCGTTCAAATGAGGCATCGAGATATCGAGCAGGATGAGGTCGGGTTGGACTTGCGGGGCGACCTTGACGAGCGCTTGCCCGTCTTCGACGGCCCCGACCAGTTCAAAGTCCTGTTCGAGGAGCCGCCGGAACCCCTCCAGGACCATCGTATGGTCGTCGGCCAGGAGCAGCCGCGGTTTGCTCATGTGTCACCGTCATGTAACGGAACCTTGATGAAGAGATACGTGCCACGTCCCGGCTTGGACCTGGCCGAGAAACGACCGCCGACCAAGCGTACGCGTTCCTGCATGCTCACAAACCCCAGCCCCTGAAGCTCCCGTCCTTCGGGCCGCTTGAACCCGACGCCGGCATCGAAAATCGAAAGCCGCAGATCGTCGCCCCAGCGGACCAACCGCACCGCGACGCGCGTCGCCTTGGCATGTTTCGCCACATTGCGCAGCGCTTCCTGCGTCACACGATACAGACACGTGGAGACGGGCTGCGGCAGCGTCTCGGGCAGATCCCGTTGCGTGAACGTTGCCGGGATTCCCTCGCGCTTCCCGAATTCCTCGACGTGCGACTGGAGCGCGATCGCCAAACCCAGATGATCGAGAATCGACGGATGGAGCCGATAGGCCAGCCGCCGAACATCATCCGACAACTCGGCCAGCTCATTCCGAATCGCCCGGAGCGCCTCGCGGTTCTTCTCGACGTCGGGCGTCAAGCGGCGTTCGGCCGCCTCGACGTTCATCACCAACACGGCCAGCTTCTGGTTCAAGTCATCGTGCAGCTCACAGGAGATGCGCCGGCGCTCCTCCTCTTGCACGGTAAGCAGCCGGGCGGTCAACCCACGCAGCTCCTCACGGCTTCGATGCAAGGCCTCCGTCCGCTCAACCACGCGGCGTTCCAGCTCCTCATTGAGCCGTTGGAGAGCCTCCTCGGCTTTTCTGCGCTGTGCGATCTCATCGTTCGCCTGAATCAGCGCGGCATCCTTCGCCGCGTTCGCTTCGAGCAACTCCCTGGTCCGCTCATGTACTTGCCGTTCGAGGTCCTCGGCGTGACGCGCGAGCGCCCGCTTTTGCTCCTCGACTTGACGCTTGAGTTGGTAGACCTGGACCGCCCGGGTCAGTGAGGCGACGAAGTAATCGCGGTCGATCGGCTTCTGAATGAAATCATAGGCGCCGCCCCGCAGCGCCTGAATGGCCAGATCGTGTTCACCGTGTCCGGTGATGAGCAACGTGGGGGTATCGGGGCGCAGCGTGCGGATTTCCCCGAGCAGCGCCAGGCCGTCCATGCCCGGCATCTTGATGTCGGTGATGATCGCGTCGTAATCGATGGCGGCGATCCGTTTCAGCGCCTCCCTGGCGGTGTCCGTCGTCTCGACCGAGACGTCGCGCATGCGCGTGCGAACGGTCTCCGGCAGCGCGTGGAGCAGCGCTGGATCATCGTCAACGATCAAGACGTGGGTCGCCATTCACTCCTCGGTTGACCGGCACTGAACCGGGCGTCGCTGCACTTCATCACATCGGTGGTCGACAAGACTAGGCGTGGCGGGGCTTCGGCATTTCGTGCTGCTCGAGCGGCAGCTGCACCACGAAGCGCGCGCCTTCGTTCGGCCGGCTGGCGACCCAGATCGCTCCATGATGATCTTTGATGATGCCATAGATAATGGAGAGCCCAAGGCCGGTGCCCGCGCCCACCTCCTTGGTGCTAAAGAACGGATCAAAGACCCGCTGCTCGAACCCGGCGGGGATTCCTGGACCGCTGTCGAGAACCGCGATTTCGACGACATGATCCTTGACCAGCGATTCGATCCGAATGGACTTCACGGGGGACTTCGAGACCGCATCACGGGCATTCGTCAGGAGATTGATGAAGACCTGCTCGAGCTGGATCGCGCTTCCGCGTACGACGGGGTTGGCCGGCGACAAATGCAGCGCGGTGTCGATCTGGTGCAGGCGCAGTTGTTCTTGAATCAAGGAGACGGATTGGAGAATGATGTCGTTGATGAACAGCGGCTCTCGGGTCACCGGTGCCGCGCGCCCGAACGTCCGAAGATGAGTAATGATCGAGGTCGCTTTGCGGACCTGCTGCATCGCGGAGCGCAAATCGCGCAGGATCCGGTCGGTATCCACCTGGTTGGCTTCCAGATGGTCCATGACGTTGCCGATGAAGAGCCCGATATTGTTGAGCGGATTGTTGAGCTCGTGCGCGATTCCGGCCGTCAGCTCTCCAAGGGTGGCGAGCTTCCCCGCCTGCACCAGTTGCTCCTGCTTTTCACGCAACTCCTGCTCGCGCCGCTGCACCTCCTCGGTCGTATCCCGGAGGTTGCCCATGATGTGAATCATCGCCTTCCGGCTTTTCTCCAATCGCGCATTGGAGTGATGCAGGTCCTGCAGCATGTGGAGCAAGGCGCGACGGGAATTATCGAGACGGACGGTCTGGCGGGCGAGACGATTGCGGTCTTCCTCATGATCGGCGAGCAGGTTGAGCATCGCCTTGCGCTGCTCACCTAACCGCCGATTGGACTCCTTGAGATCGCTGAGAATGTGGATCAGCGCCCGGCGGCGTTTCTCGCTTTTTTGAATCCGGCCTTCGAGAAATCGAATCTGCGCCGTCAGACGTCGATTTTCTTCCTCGAGATCGGTGGTCTGCGACCAGGTGACGTCCATCACTCTCACTGTCTCAGCGAGGTTTCGTATCGGCATAGACCACCCGCTGGGGTAAACCCCTACGCCGACGCCTTGTGACCAGTGTAAAAAAAGACCCGCTGCACCTCAATCAGACAAATGCCTACGTACCGAGAAAAACTAAGGCGAGATCAAGCGAACCGGGCGGCCTCAGTCAGTGAGGCCTGGTGTCTTTCCCCGCCCCACGGCGCAGCTCGATCCGGCCCACGCCTTTGACATTCGCACACAGGTCGCCGAGGCCGGGGGTAACGAGCCGGAAGGGACCGCCCCGCTCACGAGGCAGCGGCCCCCCGTTGAGGTCATACATGAGGATGCCGTGGGCCTTGGCCTGCTCCAAGGTCAACGTCACGGCGAATTGGCCGTCCTCGGCATGGATGGTGACGTGATCGACCCCGACGTTGATGGCCGGAATGTCGAGCAGCCCGGCGAGCCGAATCCCACGACCCGTCATGCCGGCTTGCACCGTCGCCACATCGGCCACCTGGTGCTCCTCGGGCAACTGGCCGAGCGCCTCGCGGCTCAACGTAATCGGTTGAATGACCTCCCCGTCGATCCGCACGACATCGGAGCCGGCCTGTTCGCGCTCGGTAATGACTTTGATCAATCCGGTCACGGCTTCATTCACCGGCGTAGCCATTCCGACTTCTCGCGCTCGCCGCACGATATACCCGTTCAGGGAATCGATCTCAGTGGGACGGCCGGCCTTCCAATCGTCGTACATCGATGTATGAATGTCCCGGATCTCTTGCGTCCACCGCAGCACCTTCTCCGCGATATCGGGGGCCACCGCCACACCGGCCGCGCGACCGACTGCAGCGACTTCCTCGACGATCCGGCGAATGGTGCCCAGCATTTCCGGATGATCCAAGGCCTTCGCCACGCGATCGTCGATGAGCACCGTCAATGGGTTGAAGGCGCAGTTCCAGCACATCTTCTCCCACTTGGTGCGCCGAATATCGTCGACGACCTGACAGGGAATCTTGGCCCGGGCAAAGAGGTCGGCGATGGCCTGAAGCCGCGCGGTGTTCGCCCCGGACAACTCGCCGATCGCCACCGCGCCGCGTTTGTAGTGATCGATGACCCCGGGCGCCGCGATCTTCGAATAAATGTACGCCACGCCTCCAACGACACAGTCTCGCCGAAGCTTGGTCAGGAGACGGTCCTCGACATCGACGCCGTTCTGCAGGGTCAAGAGAACGGTGTCGTGCTGCATCACCGGTTCGATCTGCGCCAGCACGCTATCGAGATCGTAGGCCTTCACCGCCAGGATGATGAGATCCGGCTTCGGCAGGTCCCGGGGATCGGTGGCGGCGAGTGGACGGACGGTTAGCGTCTCCGCCACGCTGCGAACCGTGAGGCCGTGCTTGCGCACCGCCTCGAGCGTGCGCGGACGAAGGACCAATGAGACGTGGGGATGGTGTTGTGCGAGGTGGGCGCCAAAAAACCCGCCGACCGCACCGGCACCGACGACCATGATCTGTTTCATCACGACCTCCGGAGCGAGTATAGCAAGAGTGCCGCTGCCGAGGACAGCCGCTATAATGGCGCCATGTCGGAGACGGCACTGATCGATCTCGCGCGCGCCCGCCTCGCGAGGGCGCGCGCCGTGACGGTGCTCACCGGCGCCGGGATTTCCGCGGACAGCGGCGTCCCGACGTTCCGCGGCGCCGATGGGCTGTGGCGGAACTTCCGGGCGGAGGATCTGGCGACACCCGAGGCGTTTGCCCGGGATCCGCGGCTCGTCTGGGAATGGTACAACTGGCGGCGCGAACTCATCGCCACCAAACAGCCCAACGCGGCTCACCATGCGCTGGCCGACTGGGAGCGACGCTATGAGCGATTTTGGTTGATCACCCAGAACGTGGACGGGCTGCACCGGGCCGCCGGCTCGACACGGCTCTCGGAGATTCACGGCAACATTTGGAAGGTTCGGTGCACGGCGTGTGGACGCATCGAGGAGAACCGGGCCGTGCCGATCCCACTCCCGCCCGCGTGTTCACAGTGTGCGGCACTCGTGCGGCCGCACATCGTCTGGTTCGGCGAGAGTCTGGCTGAGGAAGACGTGGAACGCAGTTACCAAGCGGCGAGCGAGTGCGAGGTCTTCGTCATCGTGGGTACGTCGGGCGTGGTCTATCCGGCGGCGTCGTTTGCGCCGGCCGCGCGAGCGGCCGGCGCCTTCGTGATCGAAATCAATATCGACGCGACGCCTTCAACGGCCGTCGTGGACGTCTCGTTACAAGGTCGGGCGAAAGACATCGTCCCGGCGCTCTAGGCAGCCGGCACCCTGGTTCTGTCTTGGTTTGTCCCTTAGCTTCTAGCTGACCGAACCGACCGACAAGCGATCTCAACGGAACACTTCAGAAGCGACTGGGCCGGCCGCCGCCGCCCCCACTTCGCACTTCCTGCGGCCGAGCTTCATTGACCGTCAAGGTGCGCCCGCCCATCTGCGTGGAGTTGAGTGCCGCAATCGCCCGTTGCGCTTCCTCATCCGTGCTCATTTCGACGAAGCCAAACCCCCGGGACTTGCCGGTGAACTTATCGGTGATGACGCGTGCTGAGCGCACTGTTCCGTGTGCCGAAAATAGCTCACTTAATTCCTGTTCCGTCGCAGAATACGGCAAACCCCCAACGTAGATCTTCGCACCCATGATAGCTCCTTACGACTTAGCGATATTGTTTGGGTTCGAGAACGGATAGAAGGGAATGAACAGGCCGAAGACGCAATGGGCGAGGCGACTTGGGTCGGACTTCCGATCGAATTCCCGAAGCAAAACAACATCCGTTACGGGGTCGTCCCGATTCGTGTTTCGTCCCGCGACCCCCACGCGACGAAACTGCGCGGGACCCTAGCACACAGTTTTCATCAGCGCAAGGCAGGATCGTCCTACAGACGAGTAACTAACTCTGGCAGCTCTTCAAGGGATTGGATCACGGCATCGGCAGTGCTGACTTCCGTCGCTCTTCCCCGGTCGAGCAGGATCGCCTTCAGTCCGGCGGCGCGGGCGCCGCCGACGTCATCGCGGACGCTGTCGCCGACGTGCATTCCGTCGGCGGGATCGAGCGCATGTTTCGCCAAGGCAGTCTGAAAGATCCGCGGCGCCGGCTTCGCGGCATGCGCGAGGCTGGAGATGGTGACCGTGTCGAAGAGATCGATCAGCCCCAGGCCCCGGAGCACATTGAATAGCCGCGAATCGAAATTCGAGATGATGCCCAGCTCCAGTCCCGACGCTTTCAACGAATTGAGAACGGTCAAGGTGTCGGGATACAGCTTCCAGAGCGCGGGACCGTCGAAGGCCTGAAAGATCTCCTCGAAGTAGTCGTCGAATCCCTCGAACATGCCGATGCGATAGAAGACGTTGTGAACGATGTCGAACCACCACAGGCGTTCGCACTGCTTGATCTCAGCCGGATCGGTGGCGGCAAAGATCGGCGGCGGCGCATCGTGAAAGGCACGTCGAAACGCGACCGCGATCGCATTGAGCATCTCCGGCGAACGCGTGACCCCATACGGCTCCGCGTACCGCAAATAGATTTCCGCGACGGAGCCATCGACGTGAAAGAGCGTGCCGGCGGCGTCGAAGAAGACAGCCTTGATGTCGCTCACCGCTGTCCCTCCTGACTGCGCAGGCGTGCAAGGCCAGTACGGCAATAGCCCAAGGGCAGCCACCGACAGCCGCCGCAAATGTCTGAGAGGCTGTCCGGCTCGATGGCCCGCGCGATCCGCTGCTGCACCTCGCCCCACTGCAACCGTTCGCCTGCCCGTATGCCGAGACGCGTCAGAACCTCCCGGTCCTGCGCCCGCATATCCGTCTCGGAATCGGGAGCGTTCAGAGAGCAGCCCGTTACCAGGTGATGCGGACATGCACTGCAGATCGCATCCGGCGCATCGATGACCTCGATCATCTGACGCGGCTCATGCATCAAACGGTCATGAATCGCCGTCATCTGTTCGACAAAGGCCGCGCTATAGCCGAGTCCCTGAAAGCCGTGCAGGCAAAGCAATGTGTGGGCACGCAGGCAAATCGGGTGCGACTCACGGTCGAGCGTCGTGAACATGGGGAAGGCAGCCATGAGGAAATTGTGGCATTGCGCGAATCAGAAGGGCAAGAGGCACTGGAGGGAGATCGGAGGGAGGTTACCGGCGTTTGCTCTTCGCGGCGGCCGCTCGCCGTGCCCTGGCTTTGGCTTTTAGTCGTTGGACGTTCTTCCGATGCTTTCGTCGAACCAGCCGATCTTTTTCTCGTCCGCGTGGCATGCGTCCTCCCCTAGTGTCCTGTCTCTGAAGTACGTGGAATAAGTTGTGCATTGGTGGTGTCC
>NZ_CEFZSK010000032.1:0-13344 GCF_979581665.1 Nitrospira sp. Vd2
TCCTGGCCAGCGTGGCTCGATTTTGTCAGCGCACTTCAGAGACAGGACACTAGCTCGCTGGTGCCATAATAACGCCCAGCTCTTGGAAAGCTTCAGTGTGTGCCAAATCCTGGCGTTGCCGACCACGCCACATGGCACGATCAGACGTGTTGGCAAGATGGCCGCGACCGACTTGACCGCTATCGCGTTTCCCGAATTGGATGATGCGCAGGTCGCCACGTTGGCCACGTTCGCGACGCGCCGGTCCCTACGAGACGGCGAGTATCTCTTCAAGGCCGGTGACCGGCAGTACAACTTCTTCGTTGTCGAGCGCGGCGCGGTGGAGATTCTGGAGGATTCGAGCGGATCGCCCAAGCGCGTTGCGCTGCACGAACGCCATGCGTTCGGCGGTGACGTGAGCCTCGTGACCGGGCGGCCCGCGCTCGTCAGTGCTGTCGCCCGCGGCGCAACCGACGTCCTCGAGATCACGCCCCACGATATCCGGCGCATCATGGCTGAGCGGCCGGCGCTCGGCGACATCCTTCTCCGCGCCTTTATCGCCCGCCGGGAACTGCTCGTCGCCTCCGACTTCCGAGGGCTGCGCGTCATCGGATCCAGCGGCTCCCGCGACACATTCCGCATTCGGGACTTTCTCGCCCGCAATCAGGTCCCGTTCACCTGGATCGATATGGATCGGGAGCCGTCCGTCGGCGAGCTGTTGAGAGGATTCGGCCTCTGCGAGGCCGATACCCCGGTCATTGTCTTCGGCTCCGAGCCGTTGTTGCGCAATCCCTCCATGCGGGCGCTGGCCGAGCTGATCGGTGTGCGGCGGCCGTTACCGCAACAGACCTATGACCTCGTGATCATCGGCGGGGGCCCGGCGGGGCTGGCTGCCGCCGTGTACGGTTCCTCCGAGGGACTTACGACGGTCGTGATCGATGCGTGCGCGCCGGGCGGACAGGCCGGGACGTCATCGAAGATCGAAAATTACCTCGGCTTCCCGACGGGCATTTCCGGCGGCGAGTTGACAAACCGCGCGATCCTGCAGGCACAGAAATTCGGCACTCAGTTCTCCTCGCCGTCACGGGTGACCCGCCTGGCCTTTGTCGACGACCGTTGCCACGTTTGGTTCGACGACGACGGCCATGTCGTGAGCCGGTGTGTCTTGATCGCAACCGGCGCGGACTATCGCCGACTGGACATCCCCGGACGCGAACGGCTGGAGGGATCCGGCGTCTACTATGCGGCGACGGTGACCGAGGCACAGATGTGTCGCGGCTCTGAGGTGATTGTGGTGGGCGGCGGGAACTCGGCGGGCCAAGCCGCCATGTTCCTCTCCGACCAAACGTCAAAAGTCTACGTCGTGATCCGCGGCGAGAATCTTCGAACGAGTATGTCGAGCTATCTCGTGGACCGCATCGAACAAGCGGCGAACATCGAGGTACTGACGAATCTGAAATTTCTGCCCTGCTCGGAGACGGACGATTGGAAGGTTGCGAAATCACGAACCGGCGAACGGGCGACGCCCGACTCGTCCCCACCTCGGCGCTCTTCACCTTCATCGGCGCGATGCCTTGCACCGACTGGTTGCCACAGGAGATTGAAACGGACGCGAAGGGCTTCGTGAAGACCGGCCGACTGGTCTCGGATTCACCGTACTGGACGGCCAAGCGGAAGCCGTTCTTCTTGGAGACCAGCCGTCCGGGTGTCTTCGCGGCCGGTGATGTCCGGGTCGGCTCGACCAAGCGGGTCGCGTCGGCGGTCGGCGAAGGCGCGATGGCGGTGATGTTCGTCCATGAATATCTGGCATCGCGATGAAAGGACACGACCATGGCAACAACATGCGGACATCTAACCCAGATCCGCCAAGTCACCCCGAGCGCGCAAGGCTGTGAGGAGTGCCTGAAGACCGGCGATAACTGGGTCCATCTGCGCCTGTGTCTGACGTGTGGGCATGTGGGCTGTTGCGACTCCTCCAAAAACCGACATGCGACCAAGCACTATCACCAGACGAAGCATCCGATCATCCAATCATTCGAACGGGGCGAGCACTGGCGGTGGTGCTATCCGGACAAGCTGTTCATGGACGCCTGACGCACGCCTGCTCAACCTGCGCGCCGGTGACGGAGGACCGAGTCATGGCTAACGACACCTGGCCGGCACTGCCCTTGGACGAGTGGAGGGACACCTATGCGACCCTTCACATGTGGACACAGATCGTCGGGAAGATCCGGCTGGCCCAGACACCGCTGATCAATCATTGGTGGAATGCGACCCTGTATGTGACACTGCATGGACTGACGACATCCGCCATGCCGTACTGTGATCGCTCCTTCGAGATCGAGTTCGATTTCCTCGACCATACCCTTGTGCTTCGGGCAAGTGACGGCCGCGGCAAGACCGTCCGACTTCACCCACGGTCGGTGGCGGACTTCTATGCGGAAACTATGGAGGCGCTGCACGCATTGAGGACGCCCGTGACGATCTGGACCACGCCGGTTGAAGTCGAAGACCGCACTCCCTTTGAGGAGGATGAGAAGCATGCCGCCTACGATTCTCAATATGCGCAGCGCGCCTGGCGGATTCTGCTGGCGACCAGCCGCGTGTTGACGGAATTTCGCGCGCGGTTCATCGGCAAGGTGAGCCCGGTCCATTTCTTCTGGGGGGCGTTCGACCTGGCCGTAACCCGATTCTCCGGTCGTCGCGCGCCTCCCCATCCAGGCGCGCCGAATGTGGCGCGGTTTGTCGCCCGTGAGGCATACTCGCACGAGGTGAGCAGCTGCGGCTTCTGGCCGGGTGGCGGCCCTGTTGACCAACCGGTCTTCTACGCGTACGCCTATCCCGAGCCGGCCGGCTTCTCAGAATATCCGATCGAACCACCCGACGCCTTCTACCATCCGGTACTGAAAGAATTTCTCTTACCGTACGACGTGGTCCGGACGGCTCCATCCCCCGAGGATGCCCTGCTGGCGTTCGTGCAAAGCACCTATGAGGCCGCGGCTATTCTCGGAAAGTGGGATCGGGCGGCATTGGAGCGCCCGGCCGCGCACACGTGGCAGACCAGACATAACTGGTATCGGTAAATGATCGTGATTCGGCATCCCGCCCCATGCACGCGGCCCTTCAGACGGTGTTTCAAGTGATGGTCAGCGACGACGAAGGACCTCGAAGAAGTCCGGCAGCAGGAACGGGTGCGGCCACATGAGCTGTTCCGGCTTCCCTGCCCACTGAAGATTGGGAGGACCGCGGTGTCACTTGACGGAAAGGTGTTCATTATCACGGGCGCGGCCGGGGGCTTGGGCCAGGCGGTCGTTCCGGCTTTCGCTCGAGCGGGCGCGGTGACCGCATCGGTCGATCGTCATACTCCGGCGCATGTCTTGCCGGGCCACCAGGCATTCGCGGGCGATGTGACGGATGAGCGGGCCGTCCAACGGCTGATCGCTGAGGTGATGGCCAAGACCGGGAACGTCGATGGCCTGATCAATCTTGTCGGTGCCTTTGCGCCAGGTCACGCGGTCGAGACCGACGAGGCCGTCTGGCAGCGCATGCTCTCGCTGAACCTCACGTCGGCCTTCTTCGTCTCGAAGGCGATCGTGCCGCATCTGACTCGGCGGGGAGCCGGCCGGATCATCCATATCGGCGCCCGGGCCGCGCTCGATCCCTTTCCCGGCGCGGCGGCGTATCTTGTGGCAAAATCCGGGCTCATCGGACTCGTCAGGGCCCTAGCGCTCGAGGTAGCGGGCACGAGAGTCACCGTCAATGGCGTACTGCCGACCACGATCGACACGCCGGCCAACCGCCAGGCGATGCCGACGGCGGACGCGAACCGATGGGTGAAGCCCGAGGCCATCGCCCGTCTGCTCGTATTCCTCGCCTCCGACGAGGCGGCTTCGATCAACGGCGCACTCATTCCGATCGGGACACCGTGAGCGAGCTATCGGGCCGATGAGCAATCTCCAGAGCCTCGAAGTCGTCATTTTGCTGCTGGTCGTAGTCCTCGCGTTGACCACGCTGGCCCGCCGAATCCTGATCGCGTATCCCATCCTGCTGGTGCTCGGCGGACTCGCCTTGGGAGCCGTTCCCGGTCTGCCGATGATTCCACTGCATCCGGATCTCGTGTTCCTCGTCTTTCTCCCGCCGATTCTCTGGGGCGCCGCTTACTTCACCTCATGGCGGGATTTCCGGAAGAACTTGCGGCCGATCACGCTGCTGGCGGTCGGGCTCGTGCTGGCCACCACCGCGGCGATCGCCCTCGTGGCTCACGCGCTGCTGCCGGGATTGAGCTGGGCCGGCGCGATCGTGCTGGGCGCGATCGTCTCGCCGCCCGACGCGGTCGCCGCCACGGCCATGGGACGCCGCCTCGGGTTACCGCATCGGGTCGTCACCATCTTGGAAGGGGAAAGTCTCGTGAACGATGCGACGGCGCTCGTGCTCTACCGTGCGGCCGTGGCGGCTGTGGTCAGTGGCACGTTCGTCTTCAGTGATGTCTTGGCGAGCTTTCTGCTGGCTGGAACGGTCGGCGTTCTCATCGGGATTGCGGTGGGGAGGGCCGTGCGCTGGTCGTTATGTCTCACCAACGAACCATTCACCGACATCGGGGTGACGATTCTGGGCCCCTACGTCGCCTGGACGCTTGCGGAAGTCGTCCACGCGTCCGGCGTGCTGGCGTGCGTCGCGGGTGGACTCTATCTTCGCCGACACTTCAGCACCGTCGCCCCGGCGACGAGAATCCAAGCGCGGGCCGTCTGGGACTTCCTGGTCTTCTTGCTCAACGGCATCCTCTTCATTCTGATCGGCCTGCAGCTCGGCGGGTTCCGCGAGGTGATCGCCTCTCAGGGACTGGGATCTGTGATCTGGCAAGGCGCGATCATGAGCGCGACCGCGATCGTCGTACGCCTCATGTGGGTGCCGCTGGCCGCGATCATCCCGCGCGCCCTCAGCCCGAGGCTGCGGGCGCGTGACCCCATGCCGCCATGGCCGAATATTCTGCTGATCGGCTGGACCGGCATGCGGGGGATCGTCTCTCTGGCTGCCGCACTCGCGATCCCGCTGACCACCGCCGCCGGCGCGCTGTTCCCCTTCCGCAACGAGATCGTGCTGATGACGTTTGCGGTTATCCTATCGACGCTGGTGCTCCAAGGTTTGTCGGTGGGTCCGCTCATCAAGTTTTTCAAGATCCGGGATGACGGGACACATGAGCAGGAAACCGCGCACGCCCGCGAGCAGGCCGCGAGGGCGGCGCTCGCTCGACTTGATGAGCTGGAAGCGGACGGCGCGGCGGTGCCAGAACATCTCGACCGGTTGCGCCTGCATTATCGTCAGCGCGCCCGTCGCTTCTCCCATCCGTCGGCGGAGGATCCCGACTGTTCGGCGGAATCGGCCGAGGCGTATCGACGGATGCGGCACGAGACGCTGGCGGCAGAGCGTCGCGCCGTCATCGCGCTCCGGGACGATGAAATCATCAGTGATGCCGTCCTTCATCAGATTGAGCACGAACTGGACCTCGAAGCGTTGCGAATCGGCACGGGCGATCTGCGCTCGATCGAGACGCGTGGCGCCAGGCAGGTCAAGCTCAAGGCGTAAAGCGTGCGGGCTGGTGGCCGGCATCATGCCCATATGAGGCCTCCACCGCATACGGCCGGACCAAGAGACGAGCAACATCGCTCTGGTGCATGGCTTGCCTCAGTCGTTCTCCATCCCCAACCGTCATGCCCAACCCTCATGCCGGCCGCACCCGGCGGCAAATCACGCATCCTTCACGGAGCCGAACGCCAGCTTGCGACAAACCCACCTGTGCATACAGACGCAATGACGTACGGACGCCGCGTGCTCGTTCGATGAGGACCGGCGCTCATCCCGCGCAACGGCGTTGTGCCCACGACACGGTGTTGGGACTGCGAGGTGGATTGACTTTCGCTCGTTGCGATCTATCTGGATGGTTTTCGAACAAGGAGACGCGGCATGGACGCCGTACTCGATTTCCTCTCAGACAGCGAAACTACGAGGCAGGTGCCGAATGCCACGATGGAACGGCAGGACGACGGCGACCTCCTCGACGCGTATTCCAGGGCCGTAGCGGGGGCGGCCGAAACCGTCGGTCCCTCGGTGGTGAGCATCGACGTGCAGCGGAAGGGCCGCACCGGGCTCGTTCCAGCCGGTCACGGCTCCGGCTTCACCTTTACGCAGGATGGATTCGTCCTGACGAATAGCCATGTCATCCATCGAGCAGCCGCCATCGTCGTCGGGCTTGCCGACGGGCGGCGCGTCTCAGGGCATGTGATCGGAGAGGACCCGGACAGCGATCTCGCCGTGATTCGCATCGACGCTTGGCCGCTTGTCTCGGTCGCATTGGGCGATTCCCAGGCGATTCGCGTCGGTCAACTCGTGATTGCGATCGGCAATCCGTACGGGTTTCAGGCCACGGTGACGGCCGGTGTCGTCAGCGCGTTGGGCCGCTCACTGCGCTCGGCATCCGGCCGGTTGATCGACGACATCATTCAGACAGACGCCGCGTTGAACCCCGGCAACTCGGGAGGCCCGCTGGTGAATGCCCGCGGGGAAGTGATCGGCGTGAACACGGCGATGATCGCGGCGGCGCAGGGCCTGTGCTTTGCCATTGGTATCAATACCGCGAAGTTCGTCGCGGCTCGCCTCATTCGGGACGGGGTTGTTCGCCGCAGCTACATTGGCGTCGCGGGCCAGACGGTGCAGTTGCCTCGACGTGTGCTCCGGTACTACCAGCTGCAAACGGAAGCCGGCGTTCAAGTCATGTCGGTGGAACCGGGGAGTGCGGCAGAACAGGCCGGGTTGCGACCGGGCGATGTGATGGTGGAGTTCGACGGAAAGGCACTCGAAGGCATCGATGCGCTCCATCGGCTCCTGACTGATGAGCGAATTGGCGTGCCGGCTCAGGTCAGGATTGTTCGGCAGCTCGAGTTGATCACGGTCACGATCGTTCCGCGCGGCTCGCGCCTGCCGCCCGAGAATCCATTGGCCCACTGATGTTCCGCTCCGATGGCCGGGTCGGCCGCCCGAGCGGAACGTCTTTTTAAAGCGGTGGACAGTCGGAGTCAGCGGCCTGAATACGACCATATTCGCCGAAGCATTTCCAGCATTTCCAAATCACCAAATACTGCCCTTCACTTCGTCGCACTCAATTGCTTTTCGTCTCACGGCGGAAGCGGCGCCTTCATCAAGCAATTGCAGGACCGTGCTCTCCACGACGCTACCAAGCAGTCCTGACATCGATGTGCTGCGCGTGCGAAACCGCGCCTTCGACTTTTAAAACCGTGCGGGCCGTGTGCCGGCGCAATCGGACTCGTTCTGTTTTCGCAGAGTTAGCGTGCTCGCTCTCGCGCGTAGACCGCGGCCCAAAGATTGCTGTTACACAAGTGGTAGGTCGAATTGAGAGGAGGCTGACGGACATGGAGTCGCAAGGGAAAGATTATCTACAGCCCGGTGAGGTGGTGGAGGACATGCTCGGAGCGGCGAACGCCAAGCTCGAAGTGCCAAGCCAGCACTTGATTGTACGGGGCGCGCTCGCCGGGGCGTACCTGGGGATCGCGACCAGCATGGCGGTGAGCGTCGCCGTGGAGACCGGGTATTGGATTGTCGGCGCGCTGCTGTTTCCCTTTGGGCTCTGCCTCGCGATCCTGCTCAAGACGGAAATTATCACCGGAAGTTTTGCCTTGCTCCCTTGTGCGACGGCCCACGGAGAGAGCCGGGCATGCGTACGCCGTGTCGTCTCGAATTGGAGTCTGGTGTTCTTGGGAAATCTCATCGGCAGTACGCTATACGCCGTTCTCTTTGCGATCGCGCTCACCACCGGAGGAGATGCAGAGATCAACGCCGTGGGCAAGAAACTGATCGCCCTTGCCGAAGCCAAAACGACTTATTACGCGGCGCATGGAGGCGCGGGAATGCTTGCCGTGTTTACCAAAGCCATCCTCTGTAACTGGATGGTCAGTCTGGCCGTCGTCTTCGCCTTCTTTACGAAATCCTTCGCGGGCAAGATGATCGCGATTTGGGGGCCGACGGTCCTCTTCTTCTCACAAGGCTTCGAGCACGCGGTCGTCAATATGTTTGCGATTCCGGTTGGGATCCTCCTCGGCGCGCAGGTGACGGTCAGCCAATGGTGGGTATGGAACCAAATTCCCGTGACCCTCGGGAACCTCGTCGGCGGCATGGTGCTCACGGGCCTTGCGATTTACTTTACCCATCGGCCGCATCCCCTCATCGCGGAACGCGAGGCAGTGGCCGAGCCGAGATCCTTCTCCTCGGTCAGGTAACGACTCGTATGGTACAGGGCAACAGTATACCGCTCATGAGGCTCACCGGATGGCAGTTTGTGCTGCTCAACCTCGTGTTGGGCGTGGCCCACATGGTGGTCCTGTTCAACGCGGCATCGTATGTGGCGCTCCTCCCCCACGCTGCCAGCAACCTGGGCGCGGTCCTGCCCAGCTTCGGCACGTGGGCACAAACCGATTTCATGATCGCGCTTGCCTTGTCCTTTCCCCTCGCACGTTGGCTATCGGGACAGTTCGGCCGCGTCCGCGTCTTTGTCACCGCCTTTGTCCTATATGCACTGGCTTCGGCGCTGTGCGCGTTCGGAGAGACGATCGGCGCCTTCTTGCCGGCGCGCATTCTGCTTGGGATCGCCGGCGGTGTCACGCTTCCGCTGGGTCAGGCGCTGCTGTTGGAAGAGTATCCGGATCGGCTCAAGTCGGCCGGCCTCTCCATATGGGGCCTGTTCACGCTGATGCCCTTTACGCTCGGCCTCGCCTATGGCGGCTGGCTGGCCGATGAATGGGGCTGGCGCGCCCTGTTCTATCTCAACATCCCGGTCTCGCTCATGATTGCCGGCCTGACGTGGGCCTTGCTGGCCGAGCACAGCGAGCCCCGACGGCTGCGGTTTGATGCCGTGGGATTCCTCCTCTTTGCGCTCATCCTGGGTGGCATGCAAACGATCCTGAATCAGGGCAACGACTTTGATTGGTTCGATTCCCGATTCTTGCAAGCCGTGCTCGTGGTCGTCCTGATTGCGCTTCCGTGCTGGATCATCTGGGAGCTGGCGGAGGAAGACCCGGTCATTGATGTCCGACTCTTCCGCAATCGGAATTTCACGATCGGCTTACTCTGTCTCGTGCTGGGCTTCTTGCCCGTGCAAGGATTGCTGGCGCTGTTCGTGGTCCAACTGCAAACCCTCATGGGCTACTCCGCTACGCTGGCCGGACTCGTCTTCGTGCCCATGATTCTGTTTGGCGCCCCGATGATCGCGATCATGCATGAAGTCACGAAACGCGTCGATGCCCGATGGTTGGCCAGTCTGACCGCTGTGGGCTTTGCCGGCACGTTCTATTGGATCGGGCTCTTTGATGATCCCCACTCGTACGATCAAATCTTCTGGCCGATGGCCTTGGAAGGCCTGTTCCTCGGGATGTTCTTTGCGCCCTTGACGGCCTTGACCCTGCATGGCTTGTCCGGCCCGCACATGCTGCGCGCGGCGGAGGTGGCCAATGTTTTCCGCATCGCGGCCGGCGCCCTTGGCATCACGTGGCAAGGGGTGGTGCTGTTCCGCCGTCTACCCTTTCATCAGTTGCACCTTGCGGACCACTTTGGCGGACGCGTGTCCGTCTCCTATGACGCGCTGCAGGAGATCTGGGCCAAGCTTGAGGCGGCCGGGCTGGATCCAGCAATGATCCAACGCAAGCTCCAGCTTGTGTTGAAGCAAGAGGCGGGCATTTTGGCCTTGAACGATGCGTTCCTGCTCGCGGCCTATCTGTTTCTTGGACTCGCGGTGCTTGTGTGGTTTGCGAAATCGACACGCGTCCCCGTGCAGCCGGTAGCGGAACCGGCGCCCGCTCGGCATCCGGAGACCGTGATGGAGCCGGCATGATGGTGTCTCGCGAAGCCGTGCTGTCTGCCTTATCCCGTGTCGTCCTCGGGATGCTGATGGTCACCGTGACCAGTTGCGCGTGGATCCCGAAGGGTGATCCGCCGGCCGAGTATCTCGAGCCGCCGGAGCTGCAAGAGACGATGGCTGAAGTCACGAGCCAACTTCACCAGTGGCCGGACGATCGCTGGTGGGAGCGGTTCGGCAATCCAGAATTGAATCAATTGATGGAAACGGCCTTGCGGGATAATCCCGGGCTCAAGGTCGCGTCCGCCCGTCTGCGCGAGGCCCAAGGGCTGGTCCGCGTGGAAGGCGCGCGACTGCTCCCCTTCCTCGAGGCCGATGCGTCCTTAACGTATGAGCGGATCTCGCAGCATGGGGTCTTTGCGGCCTTGAATCGCGAAGTGGCCGGTGCCCGGATCCTCCTCGGCATCGTGAATCCCCTCAGCTTCCGGTACGAGTTTGATTTCTGGGGGAAGAACCGCGCGATGCTGGAGGCCGCGCTGGGACAGGCGGCGGCGGAAGAAGCGGAGCGCGCCGAGGTGCGGCTGCGACTGACCACCGGCGTGGCGCGAGCCTATTTCCGGGGCCAGGCCCTTCGCCAGCAGCTCGACCTCGTCAAAGCGATCGTCGAGATCCGACGGAACCTGAGGCAGTTGGCGGAGACGCGCTATAAATTGGGCCTCGACAACGACCTCGCCGTCAAACAAGCGGTCGCCGAATACGAAGCGGCCGTCAAACGGTACGCCGGCGTCCGCGATCAACTGGATGTGCAGCGGCATCTCCTCGCCCGCCTGGCCGGCAAAGGCCCGGATGACGCGGGGCACTTGTTTGCCAAGCCGGCGGTTATCATCCCGGATCAAGCCCTCGTGCCCGAGCATCTCTCGATGGGACTGTTGGTCCATCGGCCGGATCTCGCGGCCGCCTTGTATCGCGCGGATTCCGCGGCCCGCCTGGTGAAAGTGGCGAAGACGCAATTCTATCCGACCATCGATTTGACCGCCTTTGTCGGTCTCAACGCGTTGACGCTGACCAAAGGGGCGGACAAGCTCGCCAACCTGCTGTTTAACGGGCAAAGCTTCGCCTACGGGATCGCGCCAGGCATCCGCCTGCCCTGGTTTGAAGGAGGGCGGTTGCGCGGTGAACTCGCCGCACACCGTGCGGAATACGACGCGGCGGTGGAACTCTACAACCAGACCCTGCTCGATGCGCTCCGTGAAGTCGCCGACAGCTTGAGCGCCTGGCAAGCAACGCGAGAGATGCTGGACTCGCATAAGCGCCTCCTCGCGGCTTTGGGGCATGACTTGAAGTTGGCGAAGGTGCGCCTGGTGAGCGGGCTCGACGACGACCGGGAAGTGCTGCGGCATCGCCAGCCGGTGCTCGAGCAGGAGTACGCGTTAAAAGCCTTGGAGAGCGATCAACTGGTCGCGGCCGTGGATCTCATCGAAGCCCTGGGCGGCGGCTATCACAACGCCGATATCGAGAAGCGGCCCACCCATCAGTCGAGCTAGACCATGACGACGGCATCAACAACTTTAACCTCAGATACGATTCCTCAAGACAGTGATCCGCTGGCTCCGCTCCGGCAACGCCGCACGCGGCGTCTGCTGCTGGTCGGCATCGCGATCCTCATCGCGGGGTTCCTCTCCACCGGCTATTGGTGGACGTCGCTCCGGCCCTGGGTGGAAACGGACAACGCGTACGTGACGGGCAATTTGGTACCCGTCGACGCACAAGCCACCGGCATTATTACCCACGTGCTGGCGGAAGAAACGCAGTTCGTGAACAAGGGCGAGGTCGTGATCCGGCTCGACGAGCATGAAGCCGAGGCGGCCCTCGGCCGGGCGCGTGGGCGATTGGGCGAAACGGTGCGGCGGATCAACGCGCTCTATGTCCAGAAACGCCAGGTGGGAGAGAAGCTCGCGGCACGCCAGGCACGGCTCGAGGTGGTCCAGCATGACGTCGAGCGGTATCGTCGTGCCGTGCCGAGCGGCGCGGTGTCGCGCCAGATTTTGCAAAACGCCGAAGATCAGCTCCGGGCATTGACGGCGGACCTCCGCGAAGCGCAGGCCGAATACGACGCGCTCGAGGTTCAAATCGGTGGCACCACCGTCATGGAACACCCGGCCGTGGAGTTGGCCAAGCATGAATTCGTGCAGGCCTATCTCGAGTACACCCGCCAGCAGATTCGGGCCCCGGTGTCCGGGTATGTCGCCAAGCGGAAGGCGCAAGTTGGCGATCGGGTGCGGCCGGGATCGGGCCTCATGACGATCGTGCCGCTCGATCACCTGTGGGTGGAGGCCAATCTGCGTGAAAACGAATTGCGGGATGTGCGCCCCGGGCAAGAGGCATTCATCCGCGTCGACCTGCACGGCCGGCAGCACACCTATCGCGGCATCGTGGAAGGATTGGTACCGGGGACCGGCAGCGTGTTTGCGCTCTTGCCGCCGGACAACGCGACGGGAAACTTCATCCATATCACGGAACGCGTGCCGGTCCGCATTGCGTTGAATCCCGAGGAGATCCGGCAGTACCCGGTGCGGCCGGGCCTCTCTACCGTCACCAAGATTCGGGTCGATCAGCCGACAAATTCGGTCTGGACGTCGCTGGCCAAAGCCGAGACCGCGGAATACCAGACCGACGTCTACGATGAAGAAATGCGAAGCGCGGAAACGTTAGCGCAGACGGTGATGCAGACGAATCTGGTGGCCTTGAGTTCCGATCCCACCCGGTCCACTATCGCCACCACCACTCTGCCAACGGTGACACGTTCTTTCGAGACGAAAGGGAATCACCATGACGTCGCTGGTGTCACTCCTCGCGCTGTCGGGGATATTGCTCGCCCTGCCACCAAACGGCTGGAGCCAGAGGCTGGATTCTGATCGAATGGGTACCGTCGATCTCCGGAGTTCCTCGTCGGGGTTCGGCTCCTCTCGGCTCGCGCCGATTCCGCCGCCGTCCTTGCTGCCACCTCGAAGCCCTGATCAAGGGGAAGCGTATGTCCCACTGACACCGTCGATTGGCCCCGGGTCGGGGCTGATGGGCCCGGAAGGGGGCCGCGGCCCCTCTCGTCTCCGGTCGGGAGTTGACGATCCTCTTCCTCATGCCCTCCCGCCCCTTCCCGATCGCAACCTGAGGCCATAATGAAACCGTTCGTCGTGGCGACCGTCATTCTCGCGGCACTGCTGGGGAGCGGCTGTCTCAATTACCGCGTCGGGCAGGACGTCGAGAATCCGACCGTTCAGGCGACGAAGACCGGGCAGGACTGTGCCTACAACGTGTGGGGGCTCGGCTTCGAACCGTCCCGACGTGACGCGATGCGAGATGCTGGTGTAACGAGAGTGCGGAACACGTACGATCTCAATCGCTCCTTCTTTGGCATTGGTCGGTATTGCCACCTCGTGGTCGGTGAGTAACGACTAGTGTCCTGTCTCTGAAGTGCGCTGACAAAATCGAGCCACGCTGGCCAGGAT
>NZ_CEFZSK010000033.1:0-226332 GCF_979581665.1 Nitrospira sp. Vd2
AGGACACCACCAATGCACAACTTATTCCACGTACTTCAGAGACAGGACACTAGGCCATCAACATGCCCCCATTCACATGGATGACCTGTCCGGTAATGTAACTCGCTTCGTCGGACACCAAGAACCGCACAGCAGCGGCGACATCTGATGCTTGTCCCAATCGGCCCAGCGGGATCTGCTTCTGCAGCGTCTCCTTGACGTCAGCCGGCAACCCCTGGGTCATCGCCGTATCGATAAAACCCGGCGCGACGGCGTTAACGGTGACTTGGCGGCTGGCATACTCGCGTGCCACGGTCTTCGTAAAGCCGATCACCGCCGCTTTCGATGCGGCATAATTCGCCTGCCCGGCGTTTCCCATCACACCAACGATCGAGGCAATGTTGACGATGCGGCCGTACCGCTGTTTGGTCATCGGTTGCATGACGGCCTTCGTGCAATGGAACGTGCCCGTCAGGTTCACTTGCAGCACGAGGTTCCAGTCCTCTTCCTTCATTCGAAGGAGAAGGCCGTCGCGCGTAATCCCGGCGTTGTTCACCAGGATATCGACTTTGCCCCACTCCTGGATCACGCGGTCGGTCATCGCCTTGACGTCGTCCCACTCGGCGACATTGACTTTGATCGTCAGCGCCCGCCGGCCCAACTGTTCAACAGCCTTTGCGGTGTCCTGCGCGCGGCCCGCGTCCATGTCGGCGACCGCGATATCGGCTCCGGCCGCGGCGAGTGTTTCTGCAATACTCCGCCCGATGCCCTGTGCCGCCCCCGTCACAATCGCCGTTCGCCCTTGGAGAGACATGTGTCCTCGTGAAGTGAGCTGCGAACAACTATCCGCGACCCAACGCCTGCACTGTTGCCTTCAATGAAGCTGGGTCCTGGACCTGAAAGGTCCTGGCGTCAGGGATGATGCGTTTGATCAGGCCGGTGAGCACCGCCCCAGGTCCCACCTCGAGAAACGTCTTCACGCCCAAATTGCTCATGGCGCGAACCGATTCCTCCCATCGAACAGGGCTGGGCAATTGGCGAATCACCGATGCTTGTAGATCGGACGCCCGGCGTAATGCGGCCGCATCGGCGTTGTTGATCAGCGGCACTCGAAGGTCTGACCATGAGAGTGCGGCGACATCTTTCGCCAGTCGATCCGCCGCACGTTGCATGAGCGGCGTGTGCACCGGGACGCTGACCGGCAAGGACACGGCTTTTCGTGCACCTCGCGCTTTCGCGGCTTCGATCGCCCGCTCCACGGCGGCCTTCTCTCCCGCAATCACGACTTGGCCGGGGCAGTTGAAATTTGCCGGTGCCACGATCCCCGCCGCCTGTGCATCCCGGCACGCCTCTCGAACAGCAGGGGCATCAAGACTGAGAATCGCGGCGACCAACCCGCTCCCGGGCACGACTGCCTCGGACATATACCGCCCACGCTTTTGGACGAGTGAGACGGCATCACGAAAGCCAAGACCGCCGGCCGCCACAATCGCCGAGTATTCGCCCAAACTGTGACCGGCGACGGCGAGGGGTTCGAGGCCATGCGGTTCGAGCGCACGAAGCGCGGCGATACTAACGGTAAGCAGAGCGGGCTGAGTGTATTCCGTCAGATTGAGTCGATCCGCCGGCCCGTGAAAACAGATCTCGGCGACATCATACCCGAGCACCTCGGCCGCTTCCTCGTAAATCGTCTTGATCTCGGGCACCGCATCATAGAACGCTTTTCCCATTCCGACCGCTTGGGAGCCTTGGCCGGGAAAAACGAGTCCAACGTCCGGCGTCATACGGCGCTAGATATGAGGGAAACGGTCTACAATGTCAACGGCAAAAAGGCTCGGCACGGGCCTGTCGAGCGAGCGGTCTTGCATCGAATTCGCGGACCTCAATCGACGATAAATTCGCCGCCGTCCACGCACAGCACGTTGCCTGTGATCCACTGCGCCTGCGGTTGGCTGAGCAGACCAATGGCCTCCGCCACGTCCTTTGGGGTCGTCAAGCGCCCGGCCGGATTTTTTCGCTGCGCCATCTGGATCATCTCATCGGAGCCCGGGATTTTTCGGAGCGCCGGCGTATCGGTGACACCCGCCATGATCGCATTGGCCGTGATGCCAAGCGGCGCCAGCTCCAACGTCAACTGACGGACGTTCGATTCCAACGCGGCTTTCGCGGCGGAGACGGCCCCGTAGGTTTTCCACACGCGCGCGCCGCCCGCGCTCGTCATGGCGAAGATGCGGCCGCCACGGCCTATCAACTCGCGCGCGACGAGGTCTTGAACCCAATAGACCAGGCTGTTCGCCATGACGTCCAGCGTCATATCCATGTGCGCTTTGGTAATGGCGTCGGCCGGCGATTTCGCGATGAAGGGCTTGAGCGTCCCAAAGGCCAGCGAGTGAAGGAGCACGCGCACGGCGGCTCCGCGCCCTTGTTGCGCCAACCGGGTCTGAATGTCGTTGAGGATTTCCTGCCGCTTCTCGGCATCGGCGGCATTCGCGTTGTAAAACACCGCTTCACGTCCTGCGGCGCGGATGTCTCCGGCGATACGATCCACGTTCGGCAACGTCGCCTTCCGGTCCAAATGCACGCCGAAGATGTTCAGACCCAGTCTTGCAAGTTCCAACGCCGTGGCTTCCCCGAATCCGCTCGATGCGCCGAGGATCAACGCCCATTCGCCTTGCAGCGGTCGAATTTTCGTCGTCATAGGTCCCCCATTTCACCTCGCGATCAGTTACGAGAACGCCTTCAGTGGTCGTGGCCGACAGCGAGCGACGCTCAGCTCGTCGTCGCCTATCCCCAGCGGACGAGAGCCGACGCCCACGTGAGGCCACCGCCGAAGGCGCCCATCATGACGAGATTGCCATCTTTGAGCCGACCGGCCTGTACGGCTTCGTGCAAGGCGAGCGGAATGGACGCCGCGGACGTATTCCCGTAGCGCTCCATGTTGAGAAACACCTTTTCCATCGGCAGCCCCAGTCGCTCCGCCACCGCGCGGATGATCCGTACATTGGCCTGATGCGGGACATACAGATCGAGTTCCTCGATCGCCACGCCGTTGGCGGCGAGCGTGTCTCGCGCCACCTCCTCCAGCGTCTTGATCGCTACCTTGTACGTTTCGTTCCCTTTCATCTTGAGGTACTGCGCGCCCTCCGACAGCATTTTTTCGGACGGCGGAATCCGAGACCCGCCGCCCGGCACACAAATCAAATCGGCAAGGCACCCATCAGAATGCAAATGCGTGGAGAGAATGCCGCGGTCGGTGGACGACGGCCCGAGGACGACGGCTCCGGCACCGTCGCCAAACAGGATGCAGGTACCGCGGTCCGACCAGTCGGTAATCGAGGACATGACTTCGGCGCCGACCACGAGGACATAGCGCGAGCCGGTTCTCACATAGGCGTCGGCGACCGACAGGGCGTACACGAAGCCGCAGCACGCGGCCGAAAGGTCGCACGCCGCGGCACGCGATGCACCAAGTCGTGCTTGGAGGAGACACGCGGTGGACGGCAGCGGTTGGTCCCCGGTACACGTGGCGACGAGGATCAGGTCCAGATCCGCGGGTTCGATCCCTGCCGCCGCCAACGCTCGTTCGGCTGCCCGCACGCCGAGGTCCGAGCACGCCTCGCCCGGGGCGGCGATATGGCGTTCTCGAATGCCGGTCCGCTCGACGATCCACGCATCCGACGTCGCGACCAAGCGCTCGAGGTCGGCATTCGTCATCACGCGGTCCGGCACATAGGCGCCGGTTCCTGCGATCCGGCTTCTCATGCCGGTGGGACCTCACCGCGGTGTTGCCGCGCCAGGCTTTCCTCGATATCAAGCTGAATCAGCTCGTTCACCCGGCTTTCCGCCAATCCCTTGGCCTTGATGATCGCGTTCTTGATCGCCTTCGCAGAGGAACGACCGTGACAGATCATGCAGATGCCGTTGACGCCCAAGAGCGGCGCTCCACCGAACTCGGCATAATCGATGCGCCGGCGGAGGCGGGTCAAGGGACCGGCCATGAAGAGATAGGCAAGGCGGCCCAACCGGGAGCTGACAATCTCCTTCATCAACAGCTTCTTGATCGTATCCGCAACCCCTTCCGAAATCTTCAACGCCACGTTACCGATGAACCCGTCGCAGACGATCACATCCGCGGCACCGCTGTACACGTCGCGGCCTTCGACGTTCCCGATGAAATGAATGGGGCTGGCCTTCAACAAGGCGAACGCCTGCTTGGTCACCTCGTTGCCCTTGCTGTCCTCTTCGCCGATGCTGAGCAGGCCGATTCGGGGGTTCGGTTTCGCAAAGAGGTACTTGCCATACTCGTTCCCCATGAGCGCGAACTGGAGCAAGTGTTCCGGTTGGCAATCGACATTGGCGCCGACGTCCAACATGACGGCGGTCCCGGTCACCGTCGGCAGTGTCGTGGCAATCGCGGGCCGTTCCACTCCCTTGATGACACCGAAGAGGAAGAACGCCGCGACCATGCTGGCCCCCGTGTTTCCGGCGCTCACGACGGCCGCCGCCTCCCGCGCCTTGACTAGTTCGGTGGCGATCCAGATCGACGACTCGCGCTTCTTCCGTGCGACCTGCGCCGGGGACTCATGCATCTCCACGACTTGCGGCGCGTGCCGGATCGTCAACCGGGGATCGCGGATCTTGTGCTTCGTGAACTGCCCTCGGAGCTGCGCTTCATCGCCGACGAGGACGACCTCGATCCCCAATTCGGTGACCGCCTGGAGTGCTCCTTCGACATTCGGGGCGGGGCCGTGGTCCCCGCCCATGGCATCGACGGCAATTTTCATGGCAGGCAGACGCGTCTCAGGCCGACGCGCGGGATGCTCAGACTTCTTCGACGGCGATCACGTCCATGCCCTTGTACGTGCCGCAATTGAGGCAGGTGTGGTGAGGTAATTTCGGCTCATGGCATTGAGGGCACGTGGAGAAGCTGGGCGGCGTGATCCGCATCTTCTGCGTGCGGCGCTTGTCCCGACGGGCACGTGAGATTTTATGTTTCGGATTCGGCATGGCTCCCTCGCTGTATGTCGACACGGTGGACCGGCACCGCCGATCACTCGTGTTTCTTGAAACGGTCCTGAAGAACCGAGAACGGGTTCTGCCGCTGCAGCTCATGACATCCACAGTCTCGCTCGTTTCGGTCTCTCCCGCAGACCGGGCAGAGACCCCGGCACGTGTCGCTGCAGAGCGGCTGCATGGGAAGGGATAAGATGAGTTGCTCACGCAGCATCTCCGCGAGATCCAGGTGATCCCCCGCGATCACATAGACGTCGTCATGATCGGCGATCTCAGTGCTCTCCTCGCGCGCCTCCCGCTCCCGTCGTGGCTGGCGATGCCTGCCGGGCGCCTCCGTGACTCGGTATTCGGCCGAAATCGGAATTTCGGCCACGCGCTCGGAGTGTTTCAGGCAGCGCACGCATTCGTCGACGAACGTCGCGGTCATTGTCCCGTGTACCGCGACGCGCCCAACGCCCCGTTCCACCGTCAGCGAGGCATGGCTGTCGCCACGGATCTCCGCATCGTCCGGCGAGAGCGCCAGGTCGTCGGGTGAGAGATCCAACTCGACCGTCAGTCCTTCTTCGGGAATGTCGTTCAATTGAAACGTCGTCGCCGCCACTGTGAACCCCACCCATTGCCACATCATTGGTGCCGGGGCTACCGCTCCTCGGCGAACGCCAGCAAGGCGATCGTCCTCGCTCGCTTGATCGCCATCGTGAGCTCTCGTTGATGCGGCATACAATTACCCGAAATACGCCGAGGAACGATCCGCCCGCGTTCGGTAAGAAAGTTCTTGAGTAATCCCACATCCTTAAAGTCGATCGGCGTCTTGTCATAGCAGAAGCGACAAATCCGTCGTCGTTGGAAGAGTCGCCCACCGCCTCCACCGCCAGCCGCTGCACGTTCCACCGTCATCCTCCCTCTCAGACCGGTTCTTCGTATTCATAACTCGGCACGTCGGCCGTCCCCGCCTCTGCCGGGCCGTCACCCCGCTTGGGCAGGAATGTCACCGATTGCGCCACGACTTCATGCTTGCTGCGTTTCTGCCCGTCCTCGGTTTCCCACCGGCGCTGCTGCAAACGGCCGTCGATAATGACGCCGTTGCCTTTGCTCAAGTATTGGCCGCAGTGCTCGGCCTGCTTCCCGAAGACCACGATGTCAATGTAGCAGACTTCGTCCTTGAGCTCTTCGGCTTGCCGGAACCGCCGGTTGACGGCCAAGCCGAAACTCGTGACCGGCGTTCCATTCGGCGTGTACCTCACTTCAGGGTTCTTCGTGAGGTTGCCGATCAGGATGACCTTATTGAACCCGGTCATGCTCGGTCCCTTCGGCGACCGGCGCCGAAGACGTGGTCGGCTTCAATCGGACGGTCAAGAACTTGAGCACCGAATCTTCGAGCCGATACGACCGTTCCAATTCCCCGATGACATCCCCCTTCGCCTCGAAGTTGAGGTACACGAACGTGCCCTTTCGCTCACGTTTGACCTCATACGCCAACTTCTTGCGGCCCCAGTTCTCGACTTTCATGACCGTCCCGGACTTCTCCACCACGCCCTTCATTTTATCGATAACTTTTGCCGTGTCTTCGTCGGACAGCGATGGACGGACGATGAAGATGGATTCGTAGCGATGCATGCGGTGCTCCTCCCGGTCAAAGGCCCCAGCACGGAGTCTGGAGCGAGGAATAATGGGCCAGGGACCCTAACACATGACCAAACGCCGTGTCAAACAAGGGGAAGCGCAAACGGTCAGCGACGTCACTGAAGCGGCTTCATCTGCATTTAGACGTTGAAGCGGAAGTAGACGATGTCCCCGTCCTTGATCACGTACTCTCTGCCCTCCAACCGATACAGACCTTTCTCTCGGACGGCGGTCACCGTCCCGTACGTCATCAGGTCGTGATACGTGTAGACCTCGGCGCGAATGAAGCCGCGCTCCATGTCCGAATGAATTTTTCCGGCGGCGGCCGGGGCTTTCGTGCCTTGGCGGATGGGCCACGCCCGCGACTCTTCTTCTCCAGCGGTAAAGAACGTAACCAATCCGAGCAACTCATACGCCGTTTTGGTCAACCGTACCAGTCCAGATTCGGCCAGCCCGAGTTCATCCAGATAGGCCTGGCGCTCATGCTCGGGTAATGCCGACAGCTCCGCCTCGAACTGTCCGCAGATCACGACGATCTTCGCTCCCTTTTTCTCGGCCAGTTGTCGAACGGACCTCACCAAGGGATCGTCGATCGACATCCCTTCGGAAATATTCGCGACGAACAGGACGGGCTTTGCGCAGAGCAACTGACACTCAGTCAGCCACGCTTGCTCGTCCGGCGAGAACGGCTGCCCCTTCAGCCACTCCCCCTTGTTCAAGAGATCGCTCAGCTTGCCGACGAACGCCAGCTCTTTCGCGGCCTGCGCCTCGCCCGCACGGACGCGCTTCTCCAGGCGTTGTCGCCGTCGCTCGAGCGTTTCGAGGTCCGCCAGCATCAACTCGGTCTCGATCGTGTCGATATCCTTGATCGGATCCACGCCCCCACCGACATGCACGACGTCGGAATCCTGAAAGCAGCGGACGACATGCAGCAGCGCATCGACTTCCCGAATTTGCGCCAAGAACTGGTTCCCTAAGCCTTCACCTTGGCTCGCGCCCTGCACGAGCCCCGCGATGTCTCGTACCTCGAGCGTGCTCGGCGTCACCTTTTTCGACCGAAAGAGCTCGCCCAGTTTGGCCAAGCGCGGATCAGGAACGGGCGCGATCCCGACGTTCGTCTCGACCGTTGAGAAGGGATAATTGGCGGCAACGGCCCCGGCTCCCACGAGCGCGTTGAAGACCGTGGTCTTCCCGACGTTGGGCAACCCGATCATCCCGCAACACAACCCCATGCTTTACTCCGTCCTCCCCGCTTCGCGCGCATTGTATCGATTCATCGCCGCGTCGATTCCATCACGCAATAGACACTCCAGCGCATCCACCGTTCGGACCAGTGCTTCGCGAATGGCTTCCAGTTCGGGCGGCTCGAATGGACGAAGCACGTAGTCGGCGGGATCGTCATCCGGCGAAGGGCGGCCGATGCCGATCTTGATCCGGCAAAACTCCGCAGTGCCCAGCCTATCAAGAATGGACCGGATCCCGTTGTGCCCGCCGGATCCGCCCGTCCGTTTTATCCGCAGGCGCCCGACGGGAAGGTCGAGATCATCGTGGATGACGACGAGATCCCGGGGAGAGAGGCCCCGATCGGCGAGGAGACGCTGCGCAACCGGCCCGCTTTCGTTCATCCAAGCAAGCGGCTGTGCCAGCACCACTTCCTGACCGACCGCTTTGCCTTGTCCCTGGAACGCAGGCCCTTCTTCCTGAAGTCGAATCCCCCAACGTCCGGCCGCCTGCTGCACGGCCATCACGCCGGCGTTGTGCCGGGTGGCTGCATACCGGGGCCCAGGATTCCCGAGGCCGACGATGAGTCGCAAAACTACTTCTTCTTCTCTTCCTTGGCTTCCTTCTTTTCAGGCTTGGCCGCAGCCGCTTCCTTTTTCTCGCCTTTGGCTTCCGCCCCAGCGGCCGGCGCGGCAGGGACTGCTTCCCCTTCGGCCTTGCCCTTCGCGAGGACCTCCGGCTCCTTTCCTTCTTCGGCGCCGGCACCGCTCGTCAGCAACGCCTCCAACTTGGCCTCGGAGATCGGTGCTGCCACGCTCACCACCATCTGATCGGCCTCATCAAGAAACCGAATTCCCTCGCGTGCAGCCATCTCCCGCACATGGATGCCTTGGCCGATCCCGAGTTGTGACGCATCGACCTCGATCTGGTCCGGCAAGACACTGGGCAGACATTCGATGTGAAGGTCACGGAGGTTGTGATGAAGCACACCGCCTTCTTTCACACCGGCTGAGACCCCGCCGACGAGCACGACCGGCACCTTCACCCGGATCGGTTTCGACATCGAAACTTCGAACAGATCGGCATGGAGGATCTCGCCGGTCACCGGGTCGAGCTGATAGTCCCGCAACAGCGCGGTCCGGACGTTCTGGCCTGTGCTCCCCGAGATTGTCACCGAGACGAGCGCCGTTCCCGCGTGCGCTCGTAGAATCTTCCGAATGGGCTCGGGCTCCAGCGTAAGCAACAGGCACTCTTCTTGGCCATACAGGACGCCGGGGATTTTCCCCTTCCGCCGCAATTGCCGCGCGGCGCCCTTCCCCGCCTGCTGCCTCACCTCTGCTGTCATCTCAAACTTCATGCAGTCCTCCTCTAGACAATCGCGCCGACGGACTTCCCGGTTGACGTGAACGGCAAGACCACAGTCGGTGGTCGAAGTCGGGCGGGCTTTCTTAGGCAAACAGTGAGCTGACTGATTCTTCCTGGTGAATTCTTGTGATCGCTTCACCGAGCAACGGCGCCACGGACAGGACCCGCAGCTTCGGGCACTGATGTTCTTTTCCGTTCAAGGGAATCGTGTTCGTCACGACCACCTCATCGAGTCGCGACGCTTGCAAGCGCTCCAGTGCGGGGCCGGACAGAACCGGATGCGTGCAGGCCGCCCAGACGCGGCTCGCACCTTTATTGGCACACGCCTGTGCACCCTGGACGATGGTACCGGCCGTGTCGATCATGTCGTCGAGCAGAAGGGCGCTCTTGTCTTCCACTTCACCGATGATATTCATGATCTTCGCCTGATTCGGCCCTTCCCGCCGCTTGTCGATGATCGCCAGCCCGGCCTGGAGACGCTTGGCAAACGCCCGGGCGCGTTCCACGCCGCCCGCATCCGGAGAGACCACGACTAAATTCTCGCCGCCGACTTTACTGATGTAATCGAGGAGCACCGGGGTCGCATACAGGTGATCGACCGGGATATTGAAGAACCCCTGAATCTGGCCCGCGTGGAGATCCATCGTCAGCACGCGACTGGCCCCGGCGGTCGTGATCAAATCGGCGACGAGTTTCGCCGAGATCGGCACACGCGGTTGATCTTTTCGATCCTGGCGACCATACCCAAAATACGGGATGACGGCGGTAATGCGGTTGGCCGATGAGCGCTTGAGCGCATCGATCATGATCAAGAGTTCCATGATCGAGTCGTTCACCGGCTGGCAGCAGGACTGAACCAAAAACACATCGGCGCCGCGGACGTTTTCGTCGATCTTGACCCGAATCTCCCCATCGCTAAAGGACGAGACGGTTGCTTGCCCAAGATTGATGCCCAGATACGCGCAAATCTCTTTCGCCAACGCGGGATTCGCGTTGCCCGTAAACAGCTTGAGCGGCTTGTCCATCTCGCCCTCCGAGGTGATCAGCTGATTGACGGTTTGCCCGGCTGGGTCAGTCATTCAGGGGATCAAACTAGCAACTGGCTACGGTATCGAAATGAGCGGGAAGTTGTCAACTCACTCGAAGCGGAAGAGACTGATCCGAGTCTCGCCAAACCATACCGGTCGTGCTCGCTGCTGCCGCGGTGCTCCACCATCCGTAGCGACGCTTTAATTCCTCGCTCGCGTGCAGAGCCGCTGCCTTCTCGCGAAACACGCCGAAGACCGTTGCCCCGCTGCCCGACAGCATCGCCGCTTCTGCACCTTCGCTCAAGAGCGCCCGCTTGATCGTCGCTAACATCGGATGAGTGGATGACAGCGCCGGTTCAAAGTCATTTTCCATCAACGGCACGATGTCGTCCCAGGATACCGTGGGTTGCGCGATGAGCCGTGTAATGCACTCGTCAACGGGCGTCACGCCCGCGCGCGTTGAACTGAGCCGTTCGTAGGCCCAGCGGGTTTCGATCGGGAATCCAGGATTCACAAGGACGACCCACCGCTCACCGGATAAGGCGACTGGCACAACATCCTCACCACGGCCGCGTACCTGCGCGCACGGACTGAAAAAAAAGAAAGCAACGTCGCTGCCCAACACCTGACCGATCGACGCCATGGTAGTCGGCGTCCACGTGAGCGCCAGCAACTCATTGAGCGCGATGATGGTCGCCGCCGCATCGCTACTGCCGCCTCCGAGCCCCGCTGACACCGGAATGCGCTTGAGGATTCGAATGTCGATACCGACCGAGCGTCTCGCCGTCTTGAGGACAAGATCGGCTGCCTTCCAGGCGAGATTGCGGCTATCCGTCGGCAACGAGGCGTCATTACACGATAACTGAATGCCTGAGCCAGGCACGAGGCGCACCCGCACCTGATCTTCGACGTCCACGGTCTGCATCAAAGACCAGAGGTTGTGGTACCCGTCGGGTCGGCGGTCGAGGACACGAAGAATGAGGTTGATCTTCGCCGGAGCCTGAACAGCAATTTCTCTCATAGTCGAGGTCGGCGGCCTGAAGGGAATGAACTCAACTTGCGGTATCTTACTTGAAGAGACAGCCGCGAGGTAGAGAAAGATTAGGTGAGACGACTAGTCGTCAGTTCCGCCCTTGATCTCGTATTTCTCGAGTCGATACCGGAACGACCTGGTATTGAGTTGCAGCAAGCGCGCGGCCTTCTTCTTCACCCAACGGCTCCGCTCGAGAGCCTTGAGCAGGAGGTCCTTCTCGATCGTGTTGATGAGTTTTTCCAAGTCCAAGCCGTCGGGAGGCAGTTCGATCGGATAGTGCTGTGAAGAACCGGTCGAGGGCGGTGCGGGCCGATGGAGCCAGCCTTGAATGTCCGCTTCCTGGATATCCTGAGTCGTCGAAAACGCGACAACCCGCTCAATCAAATTCTCTAACTCCCGCACGTTGCCCTTCCACTCGTGGGCAACGAGAACCCGCATGGCATCAGCCGACAGCGTCGGGACCGGTTTGCCGTTCGCCCGCGCGAATTGCTCGAGAAAATGCTTCGCCAGCAGCGGGATATCCGCCGTCCGCATGCGCAACGGGGGTAGGGTGATAGGAATGACGTCCAACCGATAATAGAGGTCTTCGCGGAACGTGCCATCGGCCACCGCCTTCGCAAGGTCGCGATTGGTGGCGGCAATGACACGGACATCGACCTTTACGTCCCGGGTGCCGCCAACTCGTCGAAATTCCCTTTCCTGAATGACCCGGAGCAACTTGACCTGCATCGCCGGACTCGTCTCGCCAATCTCGTCCAAGAAAATGCTCCCGCCATCCGCGACTTCGAACAACCCGGCCTTGTTCGCAATGGCACCCGTAAAGGCCCCTTTCATATGACCGAACAGTTCACTCTCCAACAGCGGTTCCGGCAGCGCGCTGCAATTCACCGTCACGAAGGGAAGGCGGCTCCTCACGCTGTTGTAATGGATGGCTCGCGCGACCAGCTCCTTTCCGGTTCCGCTCTCTCCGCAAATGAGGACGTTGCTTTTGCTATCGGCGACTTTGCGGATGACCTCGAGCACCTTCTGCATCGGCTCGCTTTCGCCGATGATTCTCGACAAAGATGACTGACTGGCAATCTCGCGCTTGAGGAGGATATTTTCAGTTGACAGGCGGCGCTTCTCAAGCGCGTTGCGCACGACCAACTGAACATCATCGACTTGGAACGGCTTGCTGAGATAGTCGTACGCGCCGAGCTTCATCGCTTCGACGGCCGAATCGGTCGAGGCAAAGGCCGTGATCAGTAGGACGACGGTGTCTGGAGAGACCTCCTTGACGGCCTTCAGGACTTCGAGCCCGCCGACCTTCGGCATCTTCAGATCGGTAATCACGAGGTCGAAGATCTCCTTGCCGATTTGGGCGATGGCCTCGCTTCCGTCGGAGGCGACCATGATCTCGTATCCGGCTCGCTTGAGCATGATGCTCAAGACGTCCCGCATGCTTCGTTCGTCATCGACGACTAAGATCTTTTCCACGGTTCCCTACCTTCGTGCCAGAGACGTAATCCCTCACCGGCCGAGACCGGGAGGCACACGATGAACTGCGAACCCTTGCCTTCCTGGCTTTCGACGCGAATCCAGCCACCGTGAAGATCCACGATTCGGTGAACCGCAGCAAGCCCCAAGCCCGACCCACGTTTCTTCGTCGTGAAAAAGGGGAGAAAGATCTTGTCCAGCCGCTCTTTCTTGATCCCTTCCCCCGTGTCCTGAAACGTGATTTCGATCACGTCGCCGCTGCGCCTGCCGGACCCCACCCGCCGACGCCCGGTGGAAATGGTCAGCTGCCCACCCGCGGGCATCGCTTCAAACGCGTTCGTCGCCAGATTCCAAAATACCTGCTTGATTTGATCAGGATCGATCTGCGCCTGCATCATTCCCGGCCCCGGATACGTCACAATGACAATGTTTTGGTGGGACTGGGCTTCGTGTCTGATCAGGTCGAGGGTATCGGCTAGGACGGCATTCACATCACAGTCCTTGAGATTGAGGGCTGGAGGACGAGCGTAGAGAAGGAATTCGGTGATGATCGCATCGAGCCGGGACGTCTCGCGGATCGCAATATCCATTAAATGCCGATTCGACTCGTCAAGATCAATATCCTTTCGAAGCATTTGCATCGCGCCGCCAAGGGCAGCCAACGGGTTGCGAATCTCATGCGCCATCCCCGCCGACATTTCACCGAGCGTGGCAAGCCATTCCCGCCGTCGCATCTGCTCTTCCAGGTCTCGGATCTGTGTCAGATCCTGAAAGACGCCGACGAGCCCGGTGCGCACACCGTTCTCGGTCAACGGGGCGAGCGTCATTCCGATGATCATCCGACTGTTGTCCGCGCGACGCCCCTCCCCTTCAAATCGGTAGGGCGACACGACGGTCGATGTATCGGAATCGAACAAATTCGTCTGCTCCCAATTGAAGATCTCCCACCACGGCCGGCCGATAACCGCTTCACTTGGATACAACGTGATGTCGCGGGCTGCTCGATTGAAAGTGGTGAGCCGTCCGGCACTATCGGTAGTGAAGAGTCCGCTGCTCAAGCTCTGTACCACGTTTTCGTGAAAGGCCTGCAGTCGGCTCAATCCCTCTTCTTTTTCGACGAGTGACTGTCCTGCGCGCTTTAACTGATCGGCGAGTGCACCGCTGAGCAATCCAACGACGATGACGGCGAGGCTATGCACACCGAAGGTGTAGATGGTCCCCGGAGCGGACAGCCGGGTCGGCGGAACAAGGTCGAACCGCCCGGAGAGTTGGAAAGTGGTGACGAGCCCGAACAGAAGGACGGACAGCCCTGCTGCGCTCAATCCACCTTGCCGTCTCAGGATCAGATTCGCGAGCGTGACCGTAATGATATAGAAGACCGAAAAGGGACTTTCGATGCCGCCGGTCTTTGCGACGAGATACGTTTCAAGACAAAGATCGACGCCCAATTGCAAATAGGCCAAGTGGGGGAGCCAGGCAGAGGAGACGGCATACCGGAGCAGCAATGCGTAGACGACCGTCAGGCCGTATGTAAAGGTGATGAGCGGAAGGAAGGTCAGAACCGGCTGGCTCCTTCCGATCTGGACCATGGTGGAGATGCCGAGTAAGAGCGTCACGACGACCAGCCGGAACGCCATCAACCAGTAGAGCCGTGTGCGGAGATCCTTGGCCGCTTCTTCAACGTTCAAAGAGTGGCTCGTAGGCATGCGCCAATCAACCCTTCGGGACGCCGGCCAGCGAGAGGAAACCACGTGCCTGCCGGCCGCGACAACCTGCACGGCGGGGTCTTGTGCCTTCTACTATGGGTTCGTCACCCAATGACGGAAGCCATTTTGAAGATAGGCAAATACATCGCGATGACGATAAAACCGATAATGGTCCCGAGGAATACCATCATCACCGGCTCCAGCAGGGAGGTGAGCGAAGCGACTGCTTGGTCGACTTCATCATCGTAAAAATCGGCGATCTTGCCCAACATGGCATCGAGGGCTCCCGTAGATTCGCCGACCGAAATCATATGCGTGACCATCTTGGGGAAGATGTTGCTCTTTGACAGCGGCTCAGCCAGCGTTTTCCCTCCGCTGATACTTTGTCTCGCGTCAAGAATCGCCGCCTCTACGATCTTATTGCCTGAGGTCTTGGCGGTGATCATCAAACCATCCATGATCGGCACGCCGCTGGTAATCAACGTCCCCAGGGTCCGAGTAAACTTTGCCACCGACGCTTTTCGAATCAGCTCACCGACAATTGGCGCTTTGAGGAGCGACCGATCGATCGCGACGCGGCCGTTGGTGGTTTTATAGTACCGCTTGATGCCAAAGGCCAGAAGACCCAAGCCTGCGGCAATGAAAATAATATACGACTGCATGAACTCGCTGACGTTGATGACGAATTGGGTCGGACCCGGCAGCCCTACCTTTCCGCCTGACATCTCAGCAAACATTTTTGCAAAAATTGGGATCACCCAAATCATCAGCACAGTAATCACGATGACGGCGACCCCGATGATCGCCGCGGGGTACACCATCGCGGACTTGATGGCGCCTTTCAGCTTCATGGCCTTCTCAATGTGCTTCGCCAGCCGCAACAAGATTGCATCAAGGAGACCACCCACTTCTCCGGCATGGACCATGTTGACGTACAGCTCATCGAAGACCTTGGGATGCTTTTTCAGAGCATCAGCAAAGGTCGATCCGCCCTCGACGTCGACCTTGATTTCACCAACCGTCTTGCCCAGCGTCTTGTTTTCCGATTGCGTGGCTAAAATATCGAGGCATTGCACCAGAGGCAGGCCGGCATTGATCATCGTTGCAAATTGTCGAGTAAAGACGACGAGATCTTTGTCCTTGACACTTGCCGCCCCCCCCAGTTTACCGACAAGCCCCCCGAGCGCCGCCTTTTCCTGAAGGCTTGTCACGGCGAGATTCAGACGTCTAAGTTGTTCGATGGCCTCTTCTTTTGTCTTGGCAATGACCTCGCCCTTCTTGACGACTCCCTGCCTCGTCTTGCCGACGTATGCAAAAGTGGCCATGGTTCTTCCCTACGTTAGACCGGGGCGGTCGACGCCGGACGGACAACTCAACAAAGCGCCTGCACTGACGGTCGCAATGGATCGTCGGCCGTCATCTACCAGCTTTCTGGCTACGGCTGCTGATCGACCCATTCTCTTGGTGTTCTCAGGGGTTACAACACGGGTGGACTGACGGAAGTCTACTGGACGATGCGTAAGTTGTCAACCGACTGCGTGAACTGAACACAAGGAGGAAGGTTCAAGCCTCTCGGGCATTGAACTGAATCACGCCCCGGTAGAGGTAATGAAAGCCGGATAGTAGCGTGAGCGCGACCATGAGATACAACAGCGGTTGGATCGTGAGGAGATCAACGTCTCGCGGGGTGAACGCGATGACGAGGATAATATACAGCAATTGAAGAAGCGTTGTTCCCTTGCCCAAGAGGGTCGGCGACATGTCGAGCGGTAAATCGGTCACCCGCGTGAGCAACGCTCCCGCCATCAAGATGATGTCACGGCTGACGACCAAGATCACGACCCAGAGGGGGACGAGATGGAGCGCCGACAGGGTCACAAAGCCGGACGTCAAGAGCAATTTGTCGGCGAGAGGGTCCAGATAGGCGCCCAGCTTGGTACGCTGGTTCGCCACGCGAGCGATCGTGCCGTCAAGGCCGTCGGTAATTCCAGCGATGAGGATGACGGTGAGCGCCGCATTGTACCGTTCATAGATGAGAAACTCGATGAAGACCGGGATCAACAGGATGCGGAGAATCGTCAGACTGTTAGGAACGTTCATGAGAAGCGGCACCCGGAATCGGCGTTCGATGCCAACGTTGGGCCGCGGAGGAAGCATGATAGAAGGCCGTTATGCTTGTCAACTCTTGCACTTGCGCGACATGGCCTTTTATAATTGCACCGTTCTATAGTAGGAGCCTTTCGTGAGCACACTTCCCCTGTCGCTAAAGCAAAAGGACGGTGTTGTCGAGCGCCATCAGATCGAAGGAAACGACCCGAGCGACCGCTATTTCAATCGCGCCATCCTCGTGAGCCGCGTGTCGCAAGGATACGTGGGGAAAGTGATGTATGAGGCGTTGACCGTCGAAGGCATGAGCCAACCGACGATCGCTGGTGCAGTCGCAAGTGTCGTTCAGAAACTTCAGGATCTAGGCTTCCGTCGCATGCGGACCAGAGCGAACTTCAAGGGACGTCGGTACCTCGCCGAAAAAGAATCATGGACCGATTACGTTGATCCTTAGCTGCCCCACCGATTCGCCTCCTCGCCTCTGCCGACATACGTTTCGTAGATCACATCATGAATCAGCGGCCGGAATTGCTGAATTTTTGTATTCTGCCTTGTCGGATGCACGCGATTGGACAGCAGCACGACCTCCAACTGAGCCACGGGATCGACCCACACCGACGTTCCCGTAAAGCCCAAATGACCGAAAGATGCCGCTGCGAAATTGCGTCCCGAGGTGGACGGCGGAGACGGCGTATCCCAACCCAACGCCCAGCTTGAACCCACCGCGATGTTCTGCCGGGCCGTGAACTCGCGAACCAGCACGGGCGCTAGGAATTCCTCGGAGCCGAGCCACGCGGCAAGCCAGACATGAACGAGCCGCGAGACGGCCCGGACGCTGCCGAATAAGCCGGCGTGTCCGGCGACACCTCCTAAGGCATATGCGTTTTCATCGTGCACCTCTCCTCGAAGGACACGGCCGCGCCAGGGGTCGCGCTCGGTGGCGGCGAAAGCAACGCTCTCCACGTCGTTCCCGCCGGCCTCCCTCTCAAAGCGAAAAAAGAGAGGCTTCGCGCCGATCCTCTGATAGACGCGATCGCGGCAGTACCGATCCAACGGCACGCCGGTCACTCGCTCGATCAGGAGCCCAAGAAGAATAAACCCCAAATCACTATAGATGGCCCGGGTTCCAATCGGATGTTCGAGCGCTTCACGGCCGAGGTGTTGGAGAAGCCTCGCCGTCCGTTGTTCATCGCTGCCTTGCCACCCGCACACCGGCGAGACGCCCAACCATTGATAGATCGGACGCCATCCGGGTAGCCCCGAGCAGTGATTGAGCAGGTGGCGGATCAATGCGGCGCCAATCGCCGTGCGGCTCAGTTCCGGAAAGAACGAGCCGATCGCATCGTCCAGACCGACACGCCCATCTTGAATCAGGCAGAGGATGGCTGTGGCCGTCGCCAAAGGTTTCGTAAGAGACGCAAGATCATAGACGGACTCCACGGTCGCGGGCTCTCGATGAGGCTCGACGATCGATGCACCGAACGCCCGTTCATAAACCAGAAACCCGCGGTGGCGGATGGAAACGACGGCACCCGGGAACACCCCGTGCTCCACGGCATCTTGCATGGTTTGCGTGATGACATCTGCACCGGTCATCAGCGTTCACCGGCGCACGAAGAGAAGATAGGTAGGACGAGCGAGAGGCCCTTCAACGATCCGTGCCGCCGGTGAGGTTCGCCGCGGAACCAGGGAGTGGCGCTTCTTGCGCGATGTCTTCCTCTTCAATTTCCAGCGTCCGTTCCAGTGTCCGGAGGGTGGACCGTAACCGCTCGATGCCGATCACCCGTTGTTTCCGGAGGTCGGCGATGTCGCGCTGGAGGTTCGCCAGTTCCTGGCGCGCTTCGCGCAACATCTCGGCCGCCTTCAATTCAGCCTCTTTCAACAGCAAGGCCGCATCCCGCTGCGCGATCTGCTTCATGTCCTCGGCCATCGCCTGCGTCGACACCAGCGTGTGGGTCAGCGTCGTTTCGGTTTTTTTCAATGCCTTGAGTTGCTCCTCGGTCTCGGTCAGCTTTTCACGCAGTGCCGCATTGTCATGATTCAACGCTTCAACCGTCTGCGCCATGTCTTCCAGGAACAGCTTGACCTCATCCCGGTCAAAGCCGCGCATCCGGACTTTGAACACCATCTGTTGAATATCGAGAGGCGTGAGTCTCATTCGGCACCTCGCTATCAATGCATGCGCAGCGCGACATCCTTCAACGATTGGACGAGCGCGACCTGCAGGAACACGATGATCAAGAGCGCGATGATCGGCGACACGTCGAGTCCCATGGCAAAGCCGAGTCTTCGGCGGATCGGGTACAGGACCGGTTCGGTCATCCGCTGGAGAAACTGAACAATCGGATTCCAGGGATCAGGATTCACCCAGGAAATGAGCGCCCTGGCGATAATCACCCACATGTAGAGCCACAGCACGTAGTCGAGCACGACGGCGACCGCCTGCAACACATTGCCTACGACAAACATGACCGTCCCATCTCGTGCGCCTGTCGGGTCGCGGCGGCCACCGCACGAACCACCGTCGCCCGAAACCCATGCGCCTCCAGTTGATGCAACCCAGCGATTGTTGTGCCACCCGGCGATGCCACCTGATCCTTGAGTTGCCCGGGATGCTGCCCCGACTCAATGACGTAGCGGGCGGCGCCGTAGAGCGTCTGCGCCGCCAACCGATTGGCGATGGAACGAGGCAGTCCCATCTTGACGCCGCCGTCGGCTAAGGCCTCCATCGCGAGACACACATACGCAGGGCCACTGCCACTCACGCCCGTGACGGCATCGAGCAGGTGCTCCTCCACCACCACGATCCGACCGACTGACTCCAACATTTTCGCAACCTCTGTCCGATCCTCGTCATTGACAGAGACATCATAGGCGATGGCCGACATCCCTTCGCGTACCACAACGGCCGCATTCGGCATGACCCGTGCGACCCGAATGGCACCCGTGCATGCTTCGTGTACGGCGCGAATCGTCACGCCCGCCGCCACTGAGACCACCAGCTTGCGGTCCAGTGGCCCCATCTCCCGGCCGGCGGCCGGTACAGCATGCGGCTTGACCGCGAGCACGATGATATCGGCCTCTGATGCCGCGTCCCTGTTACTTGGAACGCCCCTTACGCCGAAGCGCCGCATGAACAGCGCCACTCGTGCTTCGCTCGGATCGCTCACGATCAGCCGCACGGGGTCGACGACATCTGCCGCCAGCAGGCCGGCGACGAGCGCTTCGGCCATTTGCCCCGCTCCAACAAACGCGATCCGTTTCTCGAGACGGCCGCTCATCGCTCCTCCATCGGACGTTCGCCGAACAGCGCGGTGCCGATTCGTACCATCGTGGCGCCTTCTTCGATGGCGACTTCGAAGTCGTTCGACATCCCCATCGACAACTGATCGAGGAGGACCCGCTGATAGCCGCGCTGCGCCGCAGCAGCCGCTAAACTTCGCAACGCTTTAAAATAGATCCGTGCTCCTTCTGAGGTCTCGGTCCTTGGCGGCATGGTCATGAGCCCATGGATGCGGATGTGGGACAGGCCATCTAGCGTTTCGAGCGCTGCGGTCAACTCATCGGGCCTAAAACCGGCCTTGCTCGATTCCCCACCGATGTTCACTTCGAGGAGCACGTCTTGTTGGAGAGCGCTCTCAGCGGCGCGCCGCTCGATCTCGTGCGCAAGCTCGATCGAATCCACAGAATGGATCATTGTAAAACGGCCGACGACTGCCTTGACCTTCCTCCGTTGCAGCCGACCAATAAAATGCCAGCGAATTCCATGACCAGCGAGCGCCTCGATCTTCGGTAAGGCTTCTTGTAGCCGATTTTCGCCACAGTCACAAACCCCTGCGGCAACCGCCTCCACGACCCGATCTGACGGGACCATTTTTGTCGCGGCGAGGAGCTCCACACTTCTGGGATCGCGCCCTACTCGACCTGCGGCCCGTGCAATCCGCTCGCGAATCGCTTGTACACGTTTCCCGATATCATCTGTACCGGTATTGCTCGAGCCCACACGATCCACCCGACTCCGCTGCTCTCGGATTGTACAGGAAGTCCCAAGCGCTGTCAGTCCTGCTCGCGCTTCTGTCAAAGAGATCGACGAGCGCGATTAAGCTTCCAGCATGATGCCGCTGATCATCGTGCCGTTGACGACACCATCGCGGCGATAGGAGTAGAATCGCGCGGGCAGGCAGATGGTACACGCGTTTACGGTCGAAACGCGGCCGTCAGGTATTCCCATCGCCGCCACTTGGCGACCGATCAACGCACGGAGATCGAGATGGCCGCGGTTCGCGTCCGTCTCCCTGACGACCGTCTGCCAATACGAATACCGCTCCCGTAACGGATCGAGCACCGCCCGATCGACTTCATAACAACACGGCCCCGCCGACGGTCCAATCCCAATCCGCGTTGTTTCAACCCGGCATCCGAACTGCTGGACCATCGTCTCCAGTGTCTTGGTAACGATTCCTGCGATGGCGCCACGCCATCCCGCATGGATGGCCGCCACAACTCGGCTGTGGGGGTCATGAATGAGCACGGGCACACAATCAGCCGTCTTCACCGTCACCAAGACGCCCGGCTGATTCGTGATCAGCGCATCCCAGCTTCCTGAAAAGGTAGAACCGGGTTCCACCTGGCGATCAATGATGAGCGAGTCGGTGCCATGCACCTGCCGCACCGACACCACCACGCGGGGCGGTCGCTCGCCGCCGGGTATCTCGGTGATCAGCATCGCGAGGGTCGGGGACTGGCGCGTGCCGAAGAAGTGACGCATGCCGGGCGCCGTGAATGCCGGGATCATGATCCCCTCGCTTGCCGGCGAGGATGATTCGCGCTTCGAAGTCGTCACGCTGCCTTCATAGCCTAGTCGGCGTGCTTCCGTAGAAACGTCGGCACGTCCCACTCATCCTCGAGCGCCAGGCCTAGCCGCTCTTGGCTCTCGGCTTGCCCGTTCACGCGCCGTAAGAAGGCGGGCCGCTCCAGGTTTTGCGGCGTGGGATCGGACACAGGAACGCGGCCGGCGCCCAAGGCCGACTGCACGGCCCTCGCCGGTTTGGCGCGCTCCGGCTGGGGCGCGGTGAGAATCGGCTCCTCCCGGTCGAATCCGGTCGCCACCACGGTAATGATCAAATCCTCCTCCAGGTCCGGATTGATTACTTGACCGACAATGATGTTGGCATCGGGGTCGGCCGTTTCCTTGATGATCGACGACGCCTCGTCCACTTCGTGCAGCGACAAGCTCGCGCCGCCCGTAATATTCAGCAGCACACCGCGCGCGCCTTGCACGCTGCCTTCCTCGAGCAAAGGACTGGAGATGGCCTTCTGGGCGGCTTCGAGCGCCCGGTTTGGCCCGCGCGCGATGCCCATGCCCATCACCGCCCGGCCGGTATAGGTCATGACCGTTCGAACGTCGGCGAAATCGACGTTCACGTGGCCCGTCGTCGTGATGATATCGGCGATGCCTTGGATCGCCTGACGCAGCACATCGTCGGCGACTTTGAACGCATCGAGCAGCGGCGTCGCCTTATCGACCAATCCCAAGAGCCGCTGGTTGGGAATTACCAACAGGGTATCGACGTTCTTCCGAAGCTCTTGCAAGCCTTCCTCGGCGTGCAGGAGCCGGCGCTTGCCTTCGTATTGAAACGGCTTGGTGACGACGCCGACCGTGAGCGCGCCCAAATCACGGGCGATGTTCGCGACGATTGGCGCAGCTCCCGTGCCGGTCCCGCCGCCCATCCCGGCCGTGACGAACACCATCTCGGCGCCTTCCAGCGCGTCCCGGAGCCGGTCTTTACTCTCGACCGCCGCCTCTTTGCCGACCTCGGGCTTGGCGCCCGCGCCCAACCCGCGCGTCCGTTCGGGCCCGAGTTGCACCTTGAACGGCGCCTGAGACCGTCCCAACGCCTGCACGTCGGTGTTCGCCGCGATGAACTCCACGCGGCTCAGGCCCGCGCCGATCATCGTATTCACGGCGTTACAGCCGGCGCCTCCGACGCCGATCACTTTGATGCGAACCGGCATGGCATCGTCGTCTTGGAAAGAGAACATCGCATCCCTCCCTTCGCAAACGCTGAGCGGACCCAGCGTGATTAGAAGAATTCGAGCATCCAGCCTCGCATCCGATCCAACACCCGACCAAACCGCTTCCCACTCCGCGCCCCGACCGTCTCCAATTCATCGGTATGGCGGCACGCATGGAGAATCAGCCCGACGCCGGTCGCGTACATGGGATTGCTCACGATATCGCGCAGCCCCCCGACGTCCGACGGAATGCCGCGCCGCACCGGCAGATCCAACACCTGCTCCGCCGCATCCGGCATGCCTTCGAGCATGGAGGTCCCCCCCGTGATGACGACGCCCGCCGCCAACATACCTTCGTACCCGGCCCGGATAATTTCACGGCGAACGAGGTCGAACATTTCTTCCACACGGGGCTGAATGATGTCGGCCAGGATTTTTCGCGGCATGAGCCGCGGGAGCCGGTCGCCCACGCTCGGCACTTCCACCTGCTCGTCGTCGTGGAGGAGATCCACCAGCGCCAGGCCGTGCCGGATCTTGAGCTTCTCCGCCTCGGCCTGCGGCGTCCGTAACCCGATCGACAGGTCGGTGCTCAAATGCTGCCCTCCGATGGGCAGCACGGCGGTATGGCGAATGGTGCCGTCGGCGAAGATCGCAAGGTCCGTCGTGCCGCCGCCGAGATCCACCATCGCCACGCCCAATTCCCGCTCCTCCGGACTCAGCACCGCTTCGCTGGAGGCGAGCGGCTGGAGCACGATATCGATGACGTCCAAGCCCGCGCGGTTCACGCTCTTGATGATGTTCTGAGCCGACGTCACCGCGCCCGTAATGATGTGCACATCCACTTCGAGCCGAGTGCCACTCATCCCGAGCGGCTCGCGAATGCCGTCCTGATTATCGACCATGAATTCGCGCGGGAGCACGTGCAGGATGCGCCGATCGTGCGGCAGCACGGCCACCGTTCGTGCCGTCTCGATCGCGCGCTCGACGTCGGCACGCGTCACTTCCTGTTTTTTCAGTGCCACGACCCCCCGTGAGTTTTCGCCGCTGATGTGGCTGCCCGCGATCCCCGTATAGACGGAGTTGATCTGCACGGCCGCCATCAGCTCCGCCTCCTCGACGGCTTTTTTGATCGACTCCACCGTGCTCTCGATGTTGACGACGACCCCTTTCCGCAGCCCACGCGAGGGACACGAGCCCACACCGATGATGTTGATCGTCCGGTCTTCGGTCAATTCGGCGACGATGGCACAAATCTTCGTCGTGCCGATATCCAAGCCGACCACGATGTGATCACGTTTGGCCACCGCCGGTTACCCCCTTTCGCGCACGATCACCTTGCCGGGATAGCGCAGGTCGACCTCACCTCGCACGTCACCCCGGCCATTGCCCGTGTTACCGGCGAGGTGCGGCTCCATTTTTCGGTAGAGATCCCATTTGTCCTCGAACCCCGACGTCCCGAATTGCAGCCGCAGGCCTTGGACATACGCGACGATGTTCTCCGGGTTCGCCACATCGACCTCCGGCTGACCTGGAAACGTCCGCGTCAGCAGCGTGCCAAGCTCGATGCCTTTCCGCGCCGCATTTACCCATTCGGGCTCTTGGTTGACCAGCCGTTTCGGAGCGATGCCGACCAGGACGGGGAGCGCGGGTTCAGTCACTTGACTCAACTCGATCAGCGGATGCGCCTCTTCATCGAGCAGCAGCGAAAGGGTCGGTGCGCGCAGCACAGCCGCAGGCCGGCGCTCGACCACGTGGACCGCTAAGGTATGCGGCAATTCTCGTCGGACCGTGGCACGCTTGATCCACGGCAGGGATTCGAGCCGAAGGCCTAAACGAGTGGTATTGACGGTCCACAGCGTCTCCTTCGGGTTCAGCTTCAACTGATCGATGATATCGCTGCGGCTCACTTCCGTATTGCCCGTCACCGTGATCTGATGAATCGCGAACGCACGATCAAGGGACGGTCGGAGGATCTCATAGCCGGCTCTGATACCCCATGCGACAAGGACGAGCACGGTCGTCCAGAGCGCGGTCTTGCCGATGATCCCAGTCCATCGCGATCTGGTCCTACGTGGCCCGGCTGATCGCCGCGAGCGATTCGGCCGAGGACCGCGCGGGCCTCGCAGCTTGCCTGGTGACTCACCTCGCCAACGCACCATGCACCTGTGCCATCGTTTGCATGCGGGCCATTGCGGATGCGAGAATCCGCTCCGTCAACGTGTCGTAGTCGATGCCGGCTTGGGCCGCGGCCTTTGGCAAGAGACTCGTTTCGGTCATACCTGGCGTCGTGTTGATTTCCAACACATAGGGCTTCCCGCGCGGCGTCAATCGCACATCGACGCGGGCGGCCCCTTCACAGCCAATGATCCGATACGTCTTCAAGGCCAGCTCTTTGATCACCTTGTCCAGCCGTCGCGGCAGGACCGCCGGGCAGATGTATTGCGTCTGCCCTTTCTGATATTTCGCGTTGAAGTCGTAGAAGCCGCCCGGCGCAACGATTTCGACGGCAGGGAGGACCATCCCCGACAGGATCGAAATCGTGAGTTCACGGCCCGGAATGTAGGCTTCGACCACGACATCGGCATCGTACTGATGAGCCCGGGCCAAGGCGTCCCGCCACTCTTTGGCCTGCCGCACGATGCTCACCCCGAACGTCGACCCTTCGGACGCCGGCTTCACGACGACCGGTAGTTTCAGCCCGCCCGGCGGCTTTGACGGCACTCGATCGCCCCCTCGAACAATGACACCGGCAGGTACCGGAATGCCGAATGCGGACAGGAGGGTTTTTGTCAGACCCTTGTGTATCGCCACGGCGCTCGCACGAATACCTGACCCGGTGTATGGGATTCGCAGTGTCTCGAGTAATCCTTGGATACTTCCGTCTTCACCACCAGGGCCGTGCAGGGCGATGAAGGCCACGTCGATCTTCTTCTCTCGCAACCGCTCAGCGATCGAGCCGTCTACATCGATGGCCACGGCGTCGTAACCTCCCCGCAGGAGCGCTTGGTGGACCGCCCGGCCGGTCTTCAACGAAATCTCGCGTTCCGATGAGCGGCCGCCCATCAGCACGCCGATGCGGCCGCGGGTGATCGGTGCATCGCTCCGTGTCACGGCTCTCCCACCACCTTTAATTCCAGCTCCAACGTGACGCCGGTTTTCTGCCGGACCACCCGCCGTACTTTCCTGATCAAAGCCAACACGTCGGCCGCGGTCGCCGCACCGCGATTCACGATGAAGTTCCCGTGCTTCTCCGAGACCTGCGCGTCGCCGATCCGGGCGCCCTTGAGTCCTGCTGCTTCGATCAGTCGGCCGGCCGGCTCAGAGCCGGCATTCTTAAAGGCGCAGCCGGCGTTCGGGATCGTGAGGGGCTGCGTGTCTTTTCGATAGCGCAGGTAGTCCTTGACCACGCGTTGAATCCGCTCCTTCGGCGCCGAGCGCAATTGCAGCCACGCCCCGACGACGATGCCGCGCGGCAGGTGAGCGCGCCGATAACTGAACCGGAGGGCATCGGTGGCGATCTCCTTGATCGTGCCCGTCGGCGTGACGAGATGGATGGCCTTGAGCGCATCCTTCATCTCCCCGAGGCGGGTTCCGGCGTTCATCACGACGCATCCTCCCACCGTGCCGGGGATGCCGGCCGACCACTCGAGCCCGCTCAGCGAACGGCTGATCGAATGCTGAAGGAGGATGGGCATCGTGACGCCGGCTTCCGCATACAGGACGTCGTTCGGCTCATCGATGATCCGCCGGAGCTTGGCCAAACTCACGACGATTCCGCGAATGCCGCCATCGCGCACGAGGAGATTCGTGCCGCCGATCACGAACAACGGAATGTGGGCGGCCCGTGCTTGCCGCATGAGACGACGGAGGTCTTCGACGTCGGCCGGCCACACAACCGCGTCTGCGGGACCGCCAATCCGGAATGACGTCAACTCGCGCAACGGCATCTCAAATCGGACGTCGCCGCGAAACCCGCTGAGCGTTTCGCGCAACGGTGCGGCGGCCGTCACACGCTTCGTCGCTGACCGATTCTCTCGAGATGTCGCTGTTACCGGCATCACAGCCGTTCCAACAATTCCGGTCCCACCTTCCAAATATCACCCGCGCCCAAGGTAAGTACGAGATCGCCGGCTTGAAGGGTCGGTCGCACTCGCTCGGCCAACTGATCCTTCCGCTCGACGTACGTTACCGACGGATGGCCGGCCGTACGAATGGTCTCCGCGAGTTTCTCGCCGGACACGCCGGGAATCTCTTGTTCACTCGCCGCATAGATATCCGTCACGTACAGCACATCGGCGGCTTGAAACGAGGTCGCGAATTCGGTGAGTAGATCGCGGGTGCGCGTGTACCGGTGCGGCTGGAAGAGGACGACGAGGCGCCGATTCCAGCCTTGCTTGGCCGCGGCGAGTGTCGCTTTGATCTCGGTCGGATGGTGGCCGTAGTCATCCACCACCATGATGCCGTTTTTCTCTCCGCGCCGTTGAAAGCGGCGCTCCACGCCGGTAAAGGTCGCCAATCCCTTGCGAATGAGATCGACCGGCACATCCAACTCGATGCCGATGACGATCGCCACGAGCGCGTTGGATACGTTATGGACGCCGGGCACCTGCAGCCGGAACGGGCCGAGGTTCCGGTCGCGGAAGTAGGCGCGGAACTCCGACTCACCCGGCTTCAGCGCGATCTCGTCGGCGCGGAAATCCGGACGCGCTCCCGGTTCCGTCAACCCGTACGTTTGATATCGACGAACCACCCGGGGCAGCAGTGCGCGCAGGCGCGGATCATCGAGGCAGAGCACGGCGAGGCCGTAGAACGGTACACGATTGATGAACTCGACGAACGCCGCCTCCAGCCGATCCATCGACCCGTAATGATCCAGATGCTCGCGATCTAGATTGGTGACCGCCACGATGGATGGCGAGAGCTTCAAGAACGAGCCGTCGCTCTCGTCGGCCTCGGCGACGAGCAGGTCGCCTCGTCCCAGTCGCGCGTGGCTCCCGAGCGCATTGACCTTGCCGCCGATCACCATCGTCGGGTCCAGCCCGCCCTGTGCCAGCACGGTGGCCACCATGGAGGTCGTCGTCGTCTTGCCATGTGCGCCTGCGATCGCCACTCCGTATTTCAGCCGCATGAGCTCCGCCAGCATCTCGGCTCGCGGAATCACGGGGATCGCCTTGGCGCGCGCTGCGAGGACTTCGGGGTTGTTGGCGGAGACGGCCGAGGAGATCACGACGACCTGAGCCTCGCCGATGTTCGTCTCGTGGTGTCCGATGAAGATTTTGCCGCCCAATTCTTCCAGTCGCCGCACCGTGTCCGAGCGCGTGAGATCCGACCCGGTGACCTTGTAGCCCAACGTGAGCAACACTTCAGCGATGCCGCTCATGCCCGCACCGCCGATCCCGACGAGGTGAATCTGTTGTATTTTTCGAAACATCGTGTCCGCGGGGAGCTAGAGGCCAAGGGGAACTGCGTTCCCCTTCCTCCTGTGGGCCTCTAGTCCCCGCTCCTCTCGATCGTTGTGATCAGCCTTAAAGATTCGTCCACAATCCGTTCTGCCGCGTCCGCTCGCGCCAGTCCTCGACTGCGGTCCCCCATCACCTTCAGCCGATCGCCATCATGGAGCAGTTGCTGAATCGCCTCGGCCAGACGCGCGCCGTTCAAGTCACGCTGACTCATCATGATCGCGGCTCCCGCCGCCTGCATCACTTCTGCATTGCGGGCCTGATGCTCATAAATCGCGTGCGGCAAGGGAATCAAAATCGCCGGCCGCCCGCATGCCGCCAACTCGGCCAGCGTCATGGCGCCCGCCCGCGACACTACGAGAGCCGCTTCGCACAACACTGTCGGCATATCGAACAAGAACGGCACCACGCGCGCCGCGATCCGCGCCGATCCATAGGCCTGCCTGACTCGCTCATAATCCGCCTCGCCTGTTTGATGGACGATCGTCAATCGACGCGTCAGTGCCTCGTCCTTCTTCAAAATGGGCAACGCGTCGATCATCGCCATATTGATCGCATGCGCGCCTCGGCTTCCGCCGAACACCAGCAACGTCTGCTGCTCCTTGTGTGGCGTCGCGGCCCGCGCTTCTTCGAAGAAGCTGTGACGAATCGGTGTCCCGAACAATCGCACTTTGGCTTTCGCAAAGTGCCGAACCGCGGGTTCGAACGCCACGAAGACCCGCTGCGCCAGCGGGCCGAGCACTTTGTTGGCCATCCCGGGGTACGCGTTCGGCTCGAGGATCACGCGGGGAACTCTCAGGAGCCATGCGGCAACCACGACGGGGGGCGACGTGTACCCACCGATGCCGACGACCAGATCGGCGTGCATGCGCCTGAGGAGCGCTACCGATTGAAGGACGGCGCAGGGTAGCGCCAGAAGGGCGGATGCCACTTGCTTCAGTCCGAGTCCCATGACGGGCTGCGCCGCGATCAAATCCAATGGGAAGCCCTCATGCGCGAGAACTTTCGTTTCGATCCCTCGGGTCGTCCCCACGAACCGTATGACCGCGGAGGGATCGCGACGCAGGAACTCCTGCGCGAGCGCCACACCAGGATAGAGGTGGCCGCCGGTGCCGCCGGCCGCGATCACGATCGTCATTGTGTTTTGATCGCGCCATAGCGACCGATCTGTCTGCCGGCTTGCCGGTCACGTGAAATACTCAACAGGACGCCGATCCCCAACAGGCTCACGACCAAAGACGAGCCGCCATAGCTCACGAGCGGCAGCGTCAGGCCCTTGGTCGGCAACAGCCCGGTGGCGACACCGGCGTTGATCAAGGCCTGTACGGTCATCAGCAGCGTGATGCCCAGCGCCAAGTGCCGACCGAACGGCTCTCGCGCACGGGCCGCAATTTGAAATCCCTTGAGCGCCAAGACGGAAAACAGCAGCATGATCGAGACCGTCCCGATCAGGCCCAGCTCTTCTCCGACAAGGGCCAACACAAAGTCCGTATGGGCTTCGGGTAGAAAAAACAGTTTTTGCCGGCCCTCACCCAGTCCCACGCCGAACGGCCCGCCGCTGCCGAAGGCCAGGAAAGATTGATTTACCTGAAACCCGGCGCCCGTCGGGTCCTTGCCCGGGTCGAGGAACGTCATCAGCCGCTGCAGCCGATACGGTGACTTCCAGACCACGGTGGCGACAGCAAGGAGAAAGACCGGAATCAACGACATCAAGTGAGTCAAGCGGGCCCCCGCCAGGAAAAGTAGTCCGAGCGTCACAAGCCCGAGCACGACGACGGTGCCGAGGTCCGGTTCCAACAGCACGAGCACGCTGAGCGCACCGATCACGACCAGCGGGGGCAGGAAGCCGCGCGAGAAGTCCTTCAGCCGTTCCCCTTTATTCGTCAAATAGGAGGCGAGGTAGAGGACCGCGACGAGCTTGATGAGTTCGGCCGGTTGAATGGAGACCGGGCCAAGTCTCAGCCACCGCCGCGCGCCTTTCGCCGCGCTGCCCACACCGGGAATCAGGACAAGCACGAGCAGAACGATCGTGATGGCAAGGATCGGCAGAGCGAATTTTCGCCACACGCGATAGTCGATACGACTGGCCCCCTGCATCAACAACAGTCCGAACGCCAACCACGCAATCTGCCGTTTGAGAAAATACACCGAATCATGGAATCGATTGCCCGCGACAACGCCGCTCGCACTGAACACCATCACGAGGCCGATGAACGCCAGGATGGCCGTGACGAGGATGACCGTCCCATCGGCGCTGGGCCGGTGAATCGTTCGCTCGCCACCCAACGACCAGGGAAGGACCAGACTTCCCGCTCCGTGGGCTTTTCGCGCCATACTATCCGTTGGCCACCCGATGAGGACCGGCAGGGACGCCACTATCATCCTCAGGCGCACCGCCCGCCCGGCCGCGTACCTCTTCTCACGGCAGCCCATTCACGAGTGCTTTGAATTGGCGGCCGCGATCCTGATAATCGGCAAACATGTCGAAACTCGCGCACGCCGGTGACAGCAGGACGACGTCGCCAGAGCGCGCCTCCCGCGCCGCGATTTCCACGGCGTCGCGCAACGTCGGCGCATCGAGGATGGGACAGGCATCTCCCAACGCCTCCCGAATCCGACCGGCCGCCTCGCCAATAAGCACCACTTTCTTGACTCGGCGCCCCACCGGCCCGCGCAGTTTGGAGAAGTCCGCGCCCTTGTCCTTACCACCGGCAATCAACACGATCGGCCGAGACAGGCTGTCGAGGGCTTTGAGCGTCGCATCGACGTTCGTCCCCTTCGAGTCGTTGATGTATTGGACGCCCTGCCACTCGCGTACGAGTTCGAGCGCGTGTTCGAGACCCGGAAACGTCATGAGGACACGCCGCATCAACTCTGCAGGGCATCCGCAGAGTGCACCGATCGTGACGGCGGCAAGCGCATTCATGACGTTGTGCGCCCCCGGGATGCGAATCTCCTCCAACCGGCAGATCGCCTCGCGCCGGCCGTTGATCGAGACGACCAGTTGACCGTGTTCCACTGCCGCGCCATCTCGGGTGAGCGGCTGCATCCGACTGAAACCAAGAACTCGCGCCTTTGTCCGGTCTCGGTAGCCGCGAACCCGCTCATCGTCGAGATTGAGCAGGGCATAGTCCTCTTGACCCTGGTTCTCGAAGATCCGCGCCTTCGCGGCAACGTACGGATCGAGTGAGGGGTAACGATCCAGATGATCGGGGGTGATGTTGAGCAGGGCGGCGACCCACGGCCGAAACGTCTCGATCGTCTCCAATTGAAAGCTCGACACCTCGACAACGGCATAGTCATAGGACGCAGGTTGCGACCCGTTACACAACGTCGTGAGCACCGCCTCGCTCAGCGGCGTGCCGAGGTTCCCGCCGACGAACACGTGCTTACCGCTTTCCTTCAGCAGGAGCCCGGTCAGCGTGACGGTCGTGCTCTTGCCATTCGTGCCGGTCACGGCAAGGATCGGCGCGTTCAAAAAGCGCGACGCCAGTTCGAGCTCACCAATGACCTGCACGCCCCGCTTGCGAACACGAGCCAGCGAAGGCAACTCGGTCGGTACACCGGGACTGATCACGACGAGATCGGCGTGCGCCAAGGCGTCCTCGTACCCCTGTCCAACGTTCACGGCAATTCGGTCGCTCTTGAGCCGCGGGAGGATGCCGGTGAGCGCCTCGCGGTCCTTGGCGTCCGCCACAGTCACGTGGGCGCCGATGCTTTCCAACAGGTTGGCGGCTGCCACGCCGCTCCGCGCCAGCCCGACGACCGTGACCTTCTTTCCCGCGAAATCTTTCACCATCGCAATTACCGAAGCTTCAACGTGCTCAAACTCAGCAGCGCGAGCAAGATAGCGATGATCCACAGACGGACCACCACTTTCGGCTCTTCCCAGCCTTTCATTTCGAAGTGATGATGGATCGGCGCCATGAGGAAAATCCGCTTGCCGCGCGATTTGTAGGAGGCAACCTGGAAAATGACCGAGATCGCTTCGATGACGAACACGCCGCCGACCAGGAGCAGTAGCAACTCATGCTTGCTGATCACCGCGACCGTCCCCAGTGCGGCCCCGAGCGGGAGCGAGCCGACGTCTCCCATAAAGACCGACGCCGGATACGCGTTGAACCACAGAAAGCCCAGGCTCGCGCCAAAGATCGACGCCGTGAACACCGCCAGCTCACCCGCGCCCTCGATGTAGGGAATCAGCAAATAGTCGGCGGTGATGTGGTTGCCGACGACATAGACGACGATCGTGTAGGCCAGTGAGGCGATCATAACCGGGCCGACCGCCAAGCCGTCCAGCCCGTCGGTGAGGTTGACGGCGTTCGAGCTGCCGACGATCACGAAGACGGCAAACGGGATGTACAACCAGCCGAGGTCCGGGGTGAAATTTTTGAAGAACGGCACACTCAGTTTCGTCGAATACCCGGGCAGGAAGTAGAAGAACACGCCGATGGCCAGCGCAACGAGGCCCTGAGCCAGCATCTTTTGGGACGCCGTGAGTCCCTTCGACTGCCGGCCAATAAATTTCAGATAGTCGTCGGCGAATCCAACGAGTCCGAATCCCACGGTGGCGAGCATCGCCAGCCACACGTACCGGTTCATAATATCCGCCCAGAGGATGGTGGCGATCACGACCGCGAACAAGATCAGCAGGCCGCCCATCGTCGGCGTGCCGCTCTTCGCCAAGTGCCGGCTCGGGCCGTCGGTCCGAATGTTCTGGCCCAGTTTGATCTCCTGGAGCTTCCGAATCAATGGTGGCGCGAGCACGAAGGCCAAGAGAAACGCCGTGACAGCCGCATAGATGATGCGAAAGCTGAGATAGCGAAAGACGTTGAGAAAGGAAAACTCAGTGTGCAACGGATAGAGAAAAAGGTACAGCATTATGTCCCGGCAACGCTGCTCGACACTGATGTTCCTTTCGGCTGAAACTTACTTCGCAACGCCTCGACGACCTGCTCCATTCGCATGCCCCGCGATCCTTTTACCAGGACGACATCACCCGGCCGGACACGGGCCGCAACGACGTCGGCGGCATGCGCGGCATCCGGCGTTTCAATGATTCGGTTCCGATCCATCCCGGCACGACCGGCACCGTCGGCAAATCCCTTTCCCAACGAGCCGCATGCGACCAACTCGCCGATTCCCTGGACAGCGGCATACGCGCCCACTTCTTCATGAAAGGCCGCCGCGCCGTCGCCGAGTTCCAACATGTCGCCAAGCACCGCAACCGTCCGGACGCCTTTCGAGCGGCCCGCGAGCCATTCGATGGCAGCTTTCATGGACGCGGGATTGGCATTGTAGCAATCGACGATCACGGTCAGTTCGCCGAAGCGTTCGACTTGGGAGCGCATGGCCGCAGGTGTAAATCGCGCGAGGCCTCGGGCAATGGTGTCAGCGGTGAGGCCACAGAGAATTCCGACAGCCGCAGCCGCCAACGCGTTGGAAACGTTGTGCCGGCCATGGGCAGGGAGTCGCACCGAGGTGCCGGCAGTCATGCCAGGGAGGATGAGATTAAACGTGGTCCCGTCGGTCATGTCCATCACCGCTGTGGCTCGCACGTCAGCGGGCCCAACGAGGCCGAAGGAGACGACTCGGCATCGCGCCCGCGCCGCGAGATAGCTGAAGTAGTGATCGTCGGCATTCAAGACGACGGCGTCATCCGAATCCAGCCAATCCAACAGTTCCCCCTTGGCTTCGGCCGACGCATCCATCGTCCCGAAGAACTCCAAGTGGTCGGGCCCGATGTTCGTAATGACGCCGATCGTCGGGCAGACGATCTCGGCGAGCCGCGCCGTCTGCCCCTTCTGATCAACCCCCATCTCGATGACCGCCGCCTTATGAGCGGAGGTAAGACGAAGCAAGGTCTGCGGGACGCCGATACGATTATTGAGATTCCCTTCGGTCACGAGAATCTGCCATCGCTCTTCCAGGACTCGCGCGACCATCTCCTTGGTCGTGGTCTTGCCGTTGCTGCCTGTCACGGCAACGACCGGGATCTTGAACCGGCTCCGGTGAAAGGCGGCGAGTTGCTGGTACGCGATGATCGTGTCCGGAACGCCGAGAACGAAGAACTCACCCTGCCCGTTCTTGTGGGCGGCCTTGCTGACAGCGGGAGGGAGTGTCGCATCGGCGTTGACGAGCACGACGATCACGCCTTTCGCGAGAACGTCCGCGAGGAATTGGTGCGCGTCGAAGCGTTCACCATGGAAGGCGACGAACAGGTCTCCGGCGGTGGTGGTCCGCGAGTCGGTGCACACCCGCTCGACGACTCGCCGAACGGCATGAGGATTGCCGGCGAGGAGGTGCGCTCCCGTGATCTCGAGGATTTCTTCGACCGTAAACAACGGCATAGGCGATTCCACCGGCGAAGCCGTCGTCGCCTGTTTCTCAAACGACATCATCGTCCAAGGACATGCAAGATCGCTTCGCGGGCGACCTCGCGATCGTCAAAGTGATGCTTCGTGGTGCCGATGATTTGATAGTCCTCGTGTCCCTTGCCGGCGATCAAGACCATATCGCCGGGACGCGCTTCCCGGACGGCCGATTCGATCGCCGCGCGGCGATCCGCAATCAGGCGATACGGGACTGGGCGATGCTTGAGTCCTTCGAGGACACCGACCTCCACTTCTTTCAAAATCACCATGGGATCTTCGGTTCGTGGATTATCGGACGTGAGAATGACGACATCGCTCCTCTCCACCGCGACCCGGCCCATTTTGGGCCGCTTCCCGCGGTCCCGATCGCCTCCGCAGCCGAAGACGGTAATGATCCGTCCGGTCCTCAGCGCCTGTGCCGCCGAAAGCAATCGGGAGAGTGCATCATCGGTATGGGCATAATCGACGACCACCGAGAAGTTTTGCCCCGCCTCGACCCGCTCGAACCGACCGGGAACGTTGTGCACCCTCGCAATCCCTTCCTGGATCTGCGCGGGCGACAGCCCTTCGTTCAATCCGACACCGATCGCTCCAAGGATGTTATAGACGTTGTGTTCGCCGACGAGGCGACTTTCGACGGGGAACGATCCGTGGGGCGTCACGGCGGTAAAGGCCGTGCCGGCCACCGACAGGCGGACATCTTGAGCACGAAGATCGGCCGGTTGGCGGATGCCATACGTCCACACCGGAACCCTGCACGCCTCGCGAATCCGATCCGTCCATGAATCGTCGACGTTCAGGATCGCGCGCTTGTTGGTCTTTGCCCCTGACGCCGATAATCCAGCAAACAGTCGGAGCTTGGCTTTGAAATACTCCTCCATCGTGCCATGAAAGTCGAGGTGATCCTGTGTCAGGTTCGTGAAGATCGCCACGTCGTACTCGCACCCCGCCGTGCGATCAAGAGCCAACGCATGCGAGGAAACCTCCATAACCGCCGAATCGAGACCGGCTCTCCGCATCTTCGACAGCAGGGCCTGCAGTTCAACGGCTCCCGGCGTCGTGTGGGAGGCGGCGATCGTCTCCTTGCCGATCTGATATACGACTGTCCCAATTAACCCGACCTGATGGCCCGCGGCCTCGAGCAAAACCTTCGAGAGGTAGGTCGTCGTCGTCTTTCCGTTGGTACCCGTCACACCGATCATTCGCAACGCGGCGGACGGCTCCCCCAGGAGGCGCGCCGCCAGTTCGCCGAGCACCCGTCGAGAATTGCGCACGACGATCGCCGGCACTCGTACATCCCGAATCGCTGGCGGCTCTTCCGCGACGACCGCCGCAGCTCCCGCCGCCACGGCCTGGCTGACGTAGTCATGGCCATCGACCCGCTCACCGCGCACCGCGACGAAGACGGCATCGGGAGGTATGCGCCGGGAATCATCGGAGACGGCGGAGACGTCCATGGCAACGTTACCGGAGACCTTCAGAACCTCGCCGCGCTCCTTAAGGGGTCTGATCAATTCAGCCAGCGTCATGAGTACGAGATTTCTTTTTGCGAGTTCGAAATTGCCCGGGTCAGCTTCACCGGCTCCTGCGGCGACACTCCAAGATAGGGCAGGACCTGCTCAGCGATACGGCGAAACACCGGTGCGGCGACCACCCCGCCCCACGCTTCGGTTTTCGGCTCATCGATCACGACGACGATGGCCAGTCGAGGGTCGTCGGCAGGGACAAACCCGACAAACGAGCCCACAAAGAGCGTTGGCGAATACGCGCCGGTATGCGGGTCGATCTTCTGAGCCGTCCCTGTCTTCCCTGCCACACGATACCCCGGAACAGCCGCTTTTCCACCGGTGCCGTGCGTCACGACGCCTTCAAGAATCGAGGTGAGCGTCCGGGCGGTCTCGGCCGAAATCACCTGCCGGCGAACATGAGGTTCGGTCCGAGCGACCACCTGGCCCTTGGCATCGCGTATCTCGGAGACGAGATAAGGCCGCATCAGCGTGCCGCCGTTGGCCACCGCACTGTACGCGGCCACAAGCTGTAGCGGCGTCACTCCAATCTCTTGTCCCATCGCCACCGAGGCCAACGTCCGGCGCCCCCAATCGCGCGGCTCCTTGACGAGCCCCGAGACTTCGCCCGGCAAATCGATCTCCGTCCGCTCACCAAAGCCAAACCCTTTCATGTACCGATGGAGCCGGTCGGCCTCGAGCCACATGGCAATCTTGGCCGCCCCGATATTGCTCGAACGTTGAATCACTTCGGCGAACGTCAGCCATTGGGACTTCTCATGGTCATGGATGACGGTGTGCGCCACCTCCATACGCCCGTTTTCACCATAGATCAACGTATCGGGCCGCATCACCCGCTCTTCGAGCGCGGCCGCGGCGACCACCACTTTCATGGTCGATCCCGGCTCATAGGAATCCGTGATCAGCCGATTGCGCCATCGATCGGCCGAGATTCCTGCCGTCGCATTCGGGTCGAACTTCGGACTCAGCGCCATCGCCAGCACTTCACCCGTCTTCGGCACCATCACGATCGCCATGCCGGCCTTGGCACGCGTTGCCGTGATTGCCTCCTCCAACTCCTTTTCCACGGTGTACTGAATGAACTCGTCGATCGTGAGAGTAAGGTTATGGCCGGCAGCAGGCGTGCGTTCGCTGATGCCCTTCGGGAACACCGTTCGGCCCAGGGCGTCACGCTCCAGGACGATCAATTGTTTCTCTCCCATGAGATACCGATCGTACCGCCGCTCCAATCCTTCGAGTCCCTGCCCATCAAGGCCAGCAAATCCTAATACGTGAGACAGCAACGAGCCATTCGGATAGAAGCGTCGGCCTTCCAAGACCGTGCCGACACCTTCCAATGACAGCGCCTCGAGTCGCTTGCCTTGTTCGGGGTCCAGCTTTCTGGCGATCCAGACGAAACTCCGGTCCTGCCGTAACTTCTTCTCGATCTCATCGGCGCGCACGTGGAGGACGCGAGCAAGATCACGAGCGACGGCGGCCGGATGGTCCAAGGAGGTCGGGACACCGAATACTGACGGCACGTCGATATTCACGGCGAGCACGGTCCCACGCCGGTCGCGAATCGCTCCGCGGGCCCCTTCCATGGTAACTGTCTTCTCGTGTTGTCGGTCCGCCCTGACCGTCAACTCCGCGGCATGCAGCACTTGCAGGTAGAACAAGCGCACGAGAATGACCGCAAATCCGCCGATCAGGAGAAACGCAGCGAAGACCCGTCGCCCCCAATGTCCGTCTGGCTCGATCATCGAATGGCTCGCAGCGTCTCGTTCTTCGCGACTCTAATTTCCGCCGTCAACGGCTGGCCCTTCAGGGGCGTAGTGGAATCGAGCCGGACCAGACGCAACTGTCCCTGTTGCGGCGGAATCATTCCGAGCTTTTCCGTTGCCGCACGCGCAATGCGTTCAGGCGCGGTCAGGGTCGAGACCTTCAGGCGCAACTCGTCCCGCTCACGCTCCAATACGGCCCTTTTCGACTTGAGCTGTTCGATCCGATATCCGACGTGAACGATGTCCACCCGCTCCCACACATACAACAGAAGCAGCGACAAGACTGCGAGAGCCGCGACCACTTTCATGCATACCTCCTTTGAGGCAGCCGTTCGGCGATCCTCAATTTGGCACTGCGTGAACGCGTGTTGGCCTCACGCTCCGCTTCGGAAGGAATGATTGGTTTCTTCGTGGCTTGCCGGAGGACCGGTTCAGGACCTTGGGACAAGTCACGGATCGTCTGCTTCGCGATACGATCTTCCAGGGAGTGGAACGAGATGACACAGAGACGCCCGCCGACGGTCAGCAGATCGGCCGCATCGCGGATGGCCTGCCCCAAGCGGTCGAGCTCCTTGTTGACGGCGATTCTCAATGCCTGAAACGTGCGAGTCGCATAATGCAGGCGTCCATGGCGGTACGTCGGCGGCACTGACGCCCGAATGGCGTCCACCAGATCCGGTGTTCTGCGGAGGGGGCGGGCCGCTCTCGCTCGGACGATCCCTCGAGCGATCCGGCGCGCATAGCGCTCCTCGCCATATCGGTAAATCAGATCCGCCAGCTCGGCCTCCGACAATTCATTGACGAGGTCAGCTGCCGTCACATCACACCGCCGGTCCATGCGCATGTCGAGCGGTCCATCGACGGCAAAACTGAATCCGCGCTCGGGTTCCCGAAGCTGCATCGACGAGACACCCAAGTCGAACAAAACGCCATCGACATGTTCGACGCCAACGGAGGCGACTTGCTGCTTCACATCAACGAAGCTGCTGTGAATGAGCCGAACGCGCGCCCCAAATCGATCGAGACGTCGTGCGCTTACCATGACGGCCGCCTCATCTTGATCGAGTCCGATAAGCCGCCCCTCAGGCGAGGACATCTCGAGGATCTTTTCCGCGTGGCCGCCTTGCCCGACCGTGCAGTCCACATAGATGCCCCCCGGTTGAACCCGTAATCCAGCCACAACCTCATGAAGTAGTACGGGAATGTGAGAATAACGCCCGCCCGATCTGTCACTACCATTGTCACCCACTTTCTCCCACTTTTCGGCAGAAGTATACAGTGACAAATTGCGTTGTCAACCAAAAACTTTGTTTATTAACGACATAGCCGCGGCTTGCCTCCCTGAGGACAGAAAGCCGTTTTCTCGGCGAAAAGAGTGAAGTCGGGGTCGTGAACTTCCGGGCGGGGGCGTCTTTGATAAGGCCGGTCGCTTAAGGAGAGAGTGCTAGGGATAGAGGCGATACAGCATCCGTGGGAATGGGATCGTCTCACGGACGTGATCGAGACCGCAGATCCACGCGACAGCGCGCTCAATCCCCATACCAAAGCCGGCGTGGGGAACCGAACCATATCGCCGTAAATCGAGATACCAGCGAAACGCCTCTTCCGGCAGCTTATGCTCATGAATCCGTGCCAACAGCTTCTCGTATTCATGAATGCGTTGGCCACCCCCTATAATTTCGCCATAGCCTTCGGGAGCGAGAACATCCATACAGAGGGCGAGATCCGGACGTTCCGGATCGTTCTGCATGTAAAAGGCCTTGATCGCGGTTGGATAGCGGTGGATGATCGCCGGTCGATCAAAGGCGTTGGACAAGAGCGTTTCTTCGTCGCCCCCAAAATCATCGCCAAGCTGAATGGGGCTGCCTTGTTGGTGAAGCAGAGCGACTGCCTCGTGATAGGTCAGGCGGGGAAAGGGCTTTTTGATCCCTTCCAGTTTCGCGATGTCCCGCTCCAGAATGCCAAGCTCTGCCCGACGCGATGCAAGGACACGCTCTACGATGAAACACAAGAAGTCTTCGGCCAACTCCATCATGTCGGGCAATTCAGCAAAGGCCACTTCTGGCTCCACCATCCAGAACTCCATCAGATGGCGACGCGTCTTCGACTTCTCGGCGCGAAACGTGGGCCCAAAACAGTAGACCTTGCCGAAGGCAGCCGACGTGGCCTCGCTATACAATTGTCCGCTTTGCGTGAGATAGGCCTTTTCATCGAAATAGTCAGTCTGAAACAGCGTAGTCGTGCCTTCACACGCATTCGGAGTAAAGATCGGCGAATCGACGAGCACGAAACCACGGTCATCAAAGAAATTACGGCACGCCCGGACGATTTCATGACGAATCCGAAGAATCGCGTGCTGTCGCACCGACCGCAACCACAAGTGCCGGTGCTCCATCAGGAACCCGACGCTGTGCTCCTTCGGCTGAATGGGAAAAGGCTCTGCGATCTGCAGGACGTCGATTGTAACGACATCCAACTCATAACCGCCGTGCGCGCGCGGATCCTGACGCACCGTGCCTGTCACGATCAGCGATGACTCCTGCGTCAGCGTCTGCGCGCGGCTGAACTGCTCGTCGCCAACCGCGGCTTTGCTGACGATCGCCTGCAGGTCCCCGGTGCCGTCGCGGACGATGAGGAACTGGAGCTTGCCGCTCGAACGCTTGTTGCGAAGCCATCCGCGAACGGTGACAGTCTCGTCGACATAGTTGGAGATGTTTTCGATATAGACGACAGGCATGTCCATCATGAAGGCTGAACGCAGGTACAGCGTATCCGATAGCCAAAGGCCTTTCAAGGTCGGGTGCGGGCTGCAACATTGACTTTTCTTCAATCGGTGCGACAATTCCCCTCATGCTGATCGCCGTCTCACAGCTCTTCGTCGGCCTGCTCTTCGTCCTCCTCCTGCTGCTCCCGGACGGTAAGGGCATGGCGGTGCAGCCGTTGTATTGGTGCTCGAACAAGCCGGCGGATCAGCAATATGCCGCTTCGCCCCAAGACGGTTGCACACCATTGGTCGAGGAAGACGAGGAGAGGAAGGACACCACCGATCGCAAACGGGAACGGACCCCGATCAAAGTGGAGAACATCCAGAGTGAAGTGACAGGCTTTCTCAGACTCTATCGCGAATTCCTCGACTGCTGCGCGACAAAGGGAGACTCGATTGAGGACTTGGATACATTGGAAGCCCGGGCCTCCGATCTCCTCGAGGCTGTGCAGACGTCACTATTCAGTGAGCAGATGAAATTGCGCGGGTTCACGTACAGCGAGCTGGTTCCGCCGCTCGCGAAGGCCAAACAGGACCTGAAGAAGCTGAAAAAGCGGTTGACGGCGCTGACAAATGCCAAGGGACGGCTCGAGACGTTGGACTACGAGGCTGCCGGCAGAGAGCGCCGTCGGATTCAAGAGGAAGAAGAGGCACTAGGGCGTGAATTTCGTTCGGTGGGGCCGCCATCCTCCGCACGAACCGGCAATGAGATCGGTGACACGACGCTGCCCAACCGAGTCGGAACTGATTTGACGAGCCCCAACGGGACGAAAGGACGAAGCGGCGGCGAGATCGGGGGCTCAACCTTGTCGCCTAAAACGGGCCTCGATTCTCAGAACACCACGCTCCCGAATCGAACCGGCTCCGAGATAGAAAACAGCACTCTCCCGAGCAGTACGGGATTTGAAGCCGGCACCTCGCATGGCCCGACGGGTCCTTCCACAAACCCGATGCGCGTCGGCCCCAACATCGGCGACTCGACGCTCAACCGATAACATCACGGCGCCACCCCGCCATTTAGCGACTAGCCGCAGCGGACGACACCTGAACCGCCGGCAGGCTTTCCCAAGCCTCTCCCCGATTCACGCTACGATACAAGCCGCTCCCGTTCGTACCGACATAAAAAACCCTTGGGTCGACCGAACTCTGCACGAGCGAGCGTATATTCAGCGTCGCTAGTCCCGCATTCAACGCCTTCCACGTCATCCCACCGTCCTCACTCCGGTGGACGCCGTTCCGGGTCGCCACGTAGACGCAGCCGGGAACAACAACGTCCAATACCATCCCGCTGATCATTTGATCCGGCAACGACTCCGCAATCCGAGTCCACGATTGCCCGGCATTGGTTGACTTGTACATGCCGCTGAGAGTAGCGGCATACACGGTAGCAGAGTCAAAGGGGTCGACTTGGATGACAGTCACGCCCAATGCGCGCGAGGACTGCAGCACATCGGGTGCAACGAGCCCGTTGTTCACTTTCTCCCAATGCTGCGCAGCGTCCACCGTCTTGTAGACGCCACCGCTGGTGCCCGCGTACAGCGTCTTGGGATGCCGGGGGTCGAGGGCGAGCGTGACGACCATCAACACCTCTTTCATGCCCTCCATCTTTTTCTGCCATTGCTCGCCGCCGTTGCTGGATTCAAACACACCCATCGTCGCCGCCACGAATAAGTGGTTGTTGTCGGCCGGATCGAAGACGAATTGATTCACCACCGACGAGATCGTGACGTCATCCAGGCCGGCCCGAAGCGAGACCCAGCGCTGGCCGCCATCGTAACTCTTGAAGACCGCATCTCCCTTCGTGCCGGCGTAGATCGTGGCGGGATAGACCGGATCGATCGCCAATGAAATCACACGCGAGTGCGTCAGCCCCTTCGAGAGGTTCTGCCACGTCTGCCCGCCGTCACGCGTCTTGAAGATGTAGTCGTTCGTCGCGATGTACAAAATTTGTGGATTCTTGGGGTGCGCGGCGATGACGACAATGGCATCGCTTCGACTGCATCCGGGCGGCACCAGCAGGAGCAGGAACAGGGAAAGCAGGGTCGAAGTGGTCTGGACGCGGAGCATGGGGCCTCGTCGGCAAGGGCGAGAAGATTAGCGGTAGTTGACGAACTGCAAATCGAGACCGAAATCCTTCTGTTTGAGGAAAGTGATGGCCGCCTGCAACTCGTCTTTGCTCTTGCTCAGCACGCGTACCTGGTCACCTTGGATCTGAGGCTGAACCTTCAACTTGGCATCGCGAATGTCTTTGGCGATCGCCTTCGCCTTGTCATCCGGAATCCCGCTTTGAATCGTGATCGTCTGCCGCACCGTTCCCCCTAGCGCTTCTTCGAGGTTGCCCATCGTCAGGGCCTTGACCGACACGTTGCGCTTCACGCACTTGGCCTTCAGGATATCCAGGACCGCCTTGAGCTTGTATTCGTCGTCGGACACGACGATCAACTGCTTTTCCTTCTCTTTGAGCGTCAGGTCCGTTTTCGATCCTTTGAAGTCGAACCGTTGACGAATTTCCTTCATCGTCTGGTCGACGGCGTTTTTGACTTCCTGAAAATCGACCTGCGAGACGACATCGAATGAATATTGCTCGGCCACGGTGCCTCCTTGCTCAACAACACCCCGTTGATGGAAAGTGCCAATCGTCGCGGACCGTCAAGCGTCCTCTCACGCCTTGGCCAGCGGTCGACGCGAGGACCTCGCTGCTCGCGAACGGCCGCTTCAAGACGATGTATCCGAACCACCGAGAGGCACTGTCGGCCAGCACGATCGTGGCCAGCGCGGCGACAACCGCGACGAGCGCAGCATCCAGGTACAGGACGAAGGCCTGTTGAGGATCAGTAGCGGACGCGCCCTTGCTGAGAAACAGCTCGAACATTTCGTATGATCCGGTCAGCGTGATGGCAGCCACAAAGAGCATTGGGAGCGCCGTGACCCACGCATACTGTGATTTCCACGTTTTGATCAAGACGGTCGTCGCAACGCAGAGCGCGAGCGTGCCTAACAATTGGTTCGCGGCGCCGAACATCGGCCAAATCGTCGAGATCGTCCCGGTACCGATCAGGTACCCCCACGCCGCCACTACCATTGCAGTGCTGCCCACCATCCCGGGCCACCAGTTGATAACGCCCAGCGGCGCATACACGCGTCCGCCCATCTCTTGAATGAGATAGCGGGCGACGCGCGTTCCGGTATCAATCGTGGTGAGAATGAACAGGGCTTCGAACACGAGCGCAAACTGATACCAGTAGGCCATCAGACCGCTCATGCCTGGAAGCGCGGCAAAGATGGATGCCATCCCGACGGCGAGCGAGACGGCGCCGCCCGGCCGTCCGGCGACATCGACCTCCACCAGACGCGACAACTCCTCGATGCGTGAAACGGGAAAACCCATGGCGGCCAACGTGTCGGGAGTCAGCATGGTGTTGATCCGCAAGTAATCACCGGGCACGAGGACCGATGCGGCGATAAGCGCCATCACCCCGACGAAACTCTCCAGCAGCATCGCGCCATACGCGACCGGCGCCTGGCTCTCACGCTCGATCATCTTCGGCGTCGTGCCGGACGACACGAGCGAGTGAAATCCCGAAATGGCGCCGCAGGCGATCGTGATGAACAAAAACGGGAACAGGGTGCCCGGAATGATCGGCCCGCCCCCATGAACGAAGGCGGTCAGTCGCGGCATCTCGAGCGTCGGGGCCAGCGCGATCACGCCGAGTCCGAGGAAGACGACGACGCCGAGTTTCATGAACGTCGAGAGATACCCACGAGGTACCAGTAGCATCCAGCCCGGCAGGACGGAGGCGAGAAACCCATAACCGGCAAGCGCCCACACCAAGGTCGGCCGTTCGTACTCGAACCATGGCGCCCAGGCTGATTGTGAGACCACACGCCCGAGGATGACGGCGGCCACGAGCAGTCCCACGCCCAGGATCGAGACTTCGCTCACACGCCCCGGACGGAAGCGTTGCAGATAGACGCCCATCAGCAAGCCGATCGGAATCGTCATCGCGATCGTAAACGTGCCCCACGCATTGCGGTAGAGCGCATTGACGACGGCAAAGCCGAGGCCGGCCAGCGCGACGACGACGATGAACAGAACGGCCACGGCGGTCGCCGTTCCCGTGACGATCCCCAACTCATCACGCGCGATCTCGGGCAATGATCGCCCGTTGCGCCGCATGGAGGCGACCAGGATGATGAAGTCTTGCACGGCCCCCGCGAGGACAGCACCGACGACCAGCCAGAGAAACCCCGGCAAATAGCCGAACTGAGCAGCCAGAACGGGCCCAAGCAACGGCCCAGCGCCGGCGATTGCCGCGAAATGGTGGCCGAAGAGGATGTACTTGTTGACCGGGTAGAAATTCGTCCCGTCATGAAGTCGGTGCGCCGGCGTCGTGCGATGATCGTCGAGCGTGACGACGCGCGCGGCCAAGAAGCGCCCGTAGAACCGAAGTCCCAAGGCGTAGAAGCATCCGGCGGCCACGACGAGCCACAATCCGTTGACGTTTTCGTCGGGATGGAGGAGACCCGTGACGAACGCGAACGCGACCGCACACAGCACCGCCACGCCGACCCACAACAATTTCGACAGAATCGACATGCGCGGTATCGTAACAAGCGAGTGGAGGGATGTAAACGGAGAGACAGAGACAAGCAGGGAACCTGCGGATAGTCAAGGGGGCAAACTATTATGGCGCAAGAGAAGAGTTGGGACGGCCTGATCGGTCTAGGGCTGTTTCGTGGAGGCTAGAGGAAGAATGGGGGAAGGACCTCGGACTAAGATGCCCGAGGCGCCTTCCCAAGCGAGAGGATGAACTACTGACCTTTCACGATCGTGCACCAGTCCCCGATGATGCCCAGGATGCTCTTGGCCGAGTAGTCGATATGCGAGACTTGGGTGATGCCTCCATTCGCCTTGGCCGCCGCAATGCTCGCGTCACCAGTCGCGACCAGTCCTAGAATGGTCTGCGCGCAGGCTTTGCCTTCTTTCGTGGCATTCGTATTCGTCGTGGCAATGTACCCGTATTTCGTTTCATTGTAGAGAATGCCCACGAGCGGCGAGGCGACCGGCTGGCATGCCGTGAGCGAAAGCAGGCCAAGGGCCGCCAATGCAAGCGATAGTTTTCTCATACCATCTCCTCCTGATGATGAAGGGGTTAAAAGCTAGGGACGGGACCGGACTATAAAGATCGGAGCGGCGACTGTCAACGCTAGAAAAGCCTACAATCGCTTACGGGCTTGGGGGAAAATTAAAAATACGCGTGGACGAGGAACAGCACTTCGTCGTCGTGATGGTCGCGGTGATTGAATTCCATGCGAAGCGCGAGATTCCGCTGCACCGTCACGCGCTGTCCGACAGAGACACGCCAATCATCCGTCCGTTCACCAAGCGGATATCTGAGGTACGTCGTGGTCGCCAGCAGTTTCCATCGATCGGTTAACACCGCGGTCATTCCCACAGTGCCACCGGCACCGACTCGGTAATTCTCTTTGTAGGCCCCGCTATAGCCTGACTCGACCTCGCCAAACGCGAAGAAGATCTCTCGGCCCACAAGCTTCGATTCCACGGCCGCTCCGATCCCTCCGTTGGCGATCCCCGCGCTGCAATAACGACATTCATTGTGATGGATCGTCTGCATGCCGAGATTGACCTTCCACGATGGCGCTTGAAAGAGTCGGTCCACGGGCATGAGTGAAATGATGTTCGCAGCCGTGAATCGTTCCAGGCGCACCTGCTCGCTCTGCTCGTAATGCCGCAGGGCTGCCGACAGGAGCTCGATCTGCGCGCCGGGTTGATACCCTTGATCGGGATCGAGCAGATCGTGGTAGCCTGCGCGGATGTTCACCTCTTCAAAGAGCTCGCCGTTCCGCCAGCCGACGCCCGCACCAATCCGAGACGTTCGATGCCCCTGATCCGGAGGATCGGTCAACGGCGGGATCTGTAACGATTCGGATCGGACCCGCAGTTGACTGCGTTGCGTCAGCACGGCCCGATTCTGCTCCTTGTACTCCGCCGCCCGTTTCTCATCCGCCACAGCTCGATACCGAAGGTAATCGGAGGCCAGATCCAGGACAAATGCCTGACGACCAATGGGTAAGGCCGCGAAGCGTTCATCCTTCGCCGCTTCCGGCTTGCCGGTAATCGTCGTCAACCACTCCCGCTCGTTCGCCGAGAGGAGCTCTCGCTTTCGCTTGATCTGCGTGCTCCGCGACGGTCGGTAGACGATCTCGCCGACGAGGCCGGATTGTGCCGTGAGGGCGCGAATGGTATCGACCGGCACGGTCCAGAACAGGAACCGGTCCGTGAGATGCCAGTCGGGATTCGCGATGTCGATCAATGAGAGGAGATGATAGGAGCAATTCTCCTTGAAAAAGAAGTAATCGAAATAGGCGTTCCCCAATTCCCACGCATGCATCAGCACCCGATGAATTTGATCATCGGTCAGATTGAGCCGGTATTCCCAGATATCGCGATTTTCGATGTCCCGATACTCTTGCACCTTCAAGTAATACGGCACGGTCGAAAAGTAGCCTTTGTACCCGCCGAAAATTCCTTTGACGGCGTACGAGACCCCCTCGTTGGGCGGCACATCGGCGGCATAATTGATCGTGTACGCCAGAATGCGCGTCTGCTCCGTCTGCCCTTTCTGGTCGATCCGCAACAACGTATGGCCGAACATCGAAGCCGGATTGTTCATAAAGGCGGAAGGAAAGATGACCGTGATCCCCATGGGGCTGAGCTCGCGATACCAATTTTCAAAGCGGTCGCACGGAAGAGGCGGGAGGCGGGTGTCATCGAAGGCAAGCTGTTCTTTGAGCCAGGTGTAGCGGGCGATAAAGGCGCATTGCGCCGGCTGCTTCGACCGGCCGACCAAGTCGGTCGAGAAGAACTGACGAAGCGTGGCGGCGAGTTCCGCTTGCGGATTCGTTTTTCCGTCTGGAGCGAGAAAGAATCCCGGATCATCCGCCTCGCTCGTCAGCCCGCCCCAGACCGTGCCTCGATAGTGGAGAAGCAAATGCCAATAGCGATCGCCGGCGAGATTCAACGCTGCCGCGCGCGCCAACAGCGTAGAGAGGTACGGCGGGTCAGATGGTGCTGCCCACGCGGCCTGCGCGGAGATCAGGATGAGAAAAACGGCGGCGAGAAGCGGCAATCTCAAGAGAAACGGCGGCCGCTTGCCGGCCAGGATTGTTATCGATTCAGTGGCACAGTTCGATCGCACACCCGATTCGTGTGCAATGACGCGAGGCATGGTCATCACAGAGAACTGTAATCAATCCGTCACGACTGGGTGACGGCATCGATGAAGTCTTTGAGCCGCGCGAAATAGGGCGGGCCGCCGACCAAATACGTATCATTATGATCGGCCCCGGGAATCGCGTAGAACGATTTCGGGAGATTCGCCGCAGCAAACACCTCGCGCCCGAACTTGATCGGGATCATGTGATCCTGCTCACCGTGAATCACAAGGACGGGCACGTGCACGTCCTTCAACCGGTCCACCAGTCGGAACCTTGACTGGAGCAGCCAGTGCGCGGGGAATCCCCGCAGCTGGTTACGGGCAACGGCGGCCACCGAGGGGAACGGCGATTCGAGAATCAAACCGGCCGCTGCACGTTCCGCGGCCAGCTCGCCCGCCACCGAAGCCCCGAGTGAGCGTCCGAACACGACCAGCCGACGCGGCTCCACGCCGCGCGTCTCGACCACATACCGATAGGCCGCGCGCGCATCCTGGTACAGACCCTGCTCGCTCGGCTTTCCCTTGCTCAAGCCATACCCTCGATAGTCGAAGACGAACACGGACAAGCCGAGCAGGACCAATCGTGACAGGTTATCCAACCGATGAATGACGTTGCCAGCATTGCCATGACACCACAACACTACGGGTGAGACGCCCCGCGACGCCACATACCAGCCGAACAAGGTCGTGCCATCCTCCGCGGTTAACCACACATCTTCCAGCGGCAGCCGGCTCGCGCGGCGCCAGTCCCGATCGATCCACGGCTCCGGATGATAGACGAACAGTTGATCGAGCAGATTGGCCGGGCGCGGTCTCATCCGGACCTCGTCGGCTCCACGCGCTCCACCGACATGTTGGCGCGACGGAAGCCTCCGAGCGCCGCGAAGCAGAGGAGCCCTACCGCAATCCACACCAATTCGCGAATGCGCCTGAGGATCGCAAACGTCATTCCGGCAAGATCTGAATAGCCAAACGCCATCAACAACAGGAAATTGCCGCCTTCCTGCGCGCCCAAGCTGCCAGGAATGAAAAACGCCCCTCCTTTAATCACGAGCGAGAGCGCCGCGATCGATATCGAGCCGAGAACATCGGGCGGCGCCTCCGACAAGTACAGAAGAATGCCGTACACCTCGAGACCCTCCGCGAGCCAGCCGAGGAAGAACAGCAAGAGCGACACGGCAAACCCGCGCCGGTCCCTGAGGTAAAAGCCGCGGATCGCCGCATCGAGCGCCCGCAGATTCTGCTCGCGCGATTCCAACACGGCGAGCCTGAGCCCGAGCCGCCGCATGAGCGCCAACAATCCCATGAAGAGCCCACGACGCTGCAGGACGAGCAACAGGACCATCGCGACGATCAGCAGGCCAACCGAAATGACGGCGGCCATCAAGGGGCTTTCATGCCCGCTCCCTCCCCGCGCGGCGGTTCCCGCCCAGGCGGCGAGCGCGATTCCCATGACGATGAAGAACACTTCGGCAATCGTCATGGTCGTCTTCGCCGTGATCACGGAAGCCATGCCGTCCACGATCGGCACGTCATGCTGTTTGAGGAGATAGGCTTTCAGCGGCTCGCCGCCCACGTACGCGGTCGGCGTCGTCATATTGACAGCTTCGCCCGCCGTCCGAATGACGAGCAGCCGCCAGAATGAGACGCACTTCCTGTACCTGCCGAGGGCAGCGCGCCACCCGGCCGCCTCCAGGACATACATCAGAATTGAAGGCACGAGCAGCAACGAGACGCTTGGGCCAAGCCCCCCGAGGACCGTCAGGATACGATTCGCTCCGACATGCCAGACGAGTGTGGCAAATGTGAAGAGGCCGAGCGCGAGGAGGACCGCTCTAAGCACGGGGGCCGGCCGACCGGTGAACCCACGCCGTGAGCATCCAGAAAATCTGCGAACCGAAAGCCGTCATCCAGAGGAAGAGATGCAATTGATCGATGACGGCGAGCACGAGCACGAGCACGGAGAAATCCCGGCTCGCAACGTGATCGATGATGAAATTCCCACGGGCCGCCTGGACCGAATTCGCCCATCCCTGTCGGTCCCGCACGGCTTTCATCCGTGTCACGAACCAGAGCGACAACCCCGTGCCGACGATCGCGGCGATCGCGAGCACGACGGGCAGAAGGGTGCCGCCGGTTTTGTACCCCGCCCAGCCGAGCGCCGCAAAGATCGCCATGTGAATGACGTTGTCGCCGAACAGATCCAATTGCTCGCCGAAGCGCGATTCCTGAAAGGTCACCCTTGCCACGTCGCCGTCACAGCAATCGATGATCGCGGCCAGTTGAAAGAGCAGCGCGCCGGCGATTCCAATGAGATATCGGCCTTGGGCGAAGCAGGCGACCGCCGCGACCCCGATGAGCAGGGAGAGCGCCGTCACCGCATTGGGCGTCAATCCCGCGCGGATGAAGAACGGCGTGAAGAGGCTTGCGCCCTTGCGGTTGAAATACGTGTCGATGAGGCCTTCATACGCGGTTTTCGTGTTCCTCAGCAGCAATTGTTCGGCGCGTGCAATATCGGCCGCCCGGCGGACCGGCTGATACCAAAGCGGCGAATCGGGAGATGTCTCGATCGTCTTCACGCGCCGTTCGACCATCGCCTGTTGGGTCACATACCGAAGCGCGGGGACCCCCGTGGACACGTGGGCTCGCCAGTCGGCGGATGCCATCCCAGCCGGGATCACCAGGAGATCGGCTGCAGCGGGCACTCGCGTCGGGACATCATCCGGGTACGTGACGGCGACGATGGCCGACGTGTGTTCGCTCTGCCGCTTGACCTCATCCAACAGTTGACGTGAAAACACCGCTTGTGTGCCGACGATCAGACAAGGCCCCTCGATGTCTTGGACCAGCGACTCCCAGGTGCGCGCATCGGACACGGGAAATTCCCGGCTGGGCATCCAACGGACGACCGCCGTAATCCGACGGTCTTCGAACACTGCACGCTTCAGCGTCGCTTCCTCCGGTCCCGCGAGGACGACGAAATCCGTAAAGCCCGCGCGCTGGAGCGAGAGAATCGTCCGCTGAAAGAGCGTGAGCCCCGCCACGGAGGACAAAGCGGTGACGTCCCCCGCCGATGAAGCCGGTCCCTCAAAAAACAGGTGGCCGTCTGTGATGACGACAGCCGTCGCGAGCACGCTGCTCGCCGGAGCGGTGGTGAGCGCTTGTGGATTCGAGCGGGAGGCCGTCATTCGTCCAGTTTCGGGAGTATATCACGCTCGGCGCGGAGGATATCGTCGGCAAAGTCGATCTCCGTCCACGGCAGACCACCGATACGTTCAAAGCCGACACGCACCTGCTCGAAAAACTCGCGCAGCGCGTCCTCATATTCCATGTCGAGCTGGTCACGGTCGATGTACGCCTTCAGTGACTGAACCAGTGCCGGGCAATCGGCTCCCCGCACTTTGAGAAACCCCACGCCTTCACCGGCGAGGTCGTAGCGATCAGGCATTCGTTTGGAGAGCGCGACGACCCGTCCACCCCGCACGATCGCCATACACTCTTCCGTCTGCTGCTTGACCGTTTCATCCAGCAAGAGGGCCGTCGGGGACGAGGAGGCGACCAGCCGCCGGAGAATCTCGCGATGGAACAGCACGTCGGCGTCCATGATCAGCACGTCGGCGTCCAACTCCTGCCGCACACGCCATAAGGAGGTGATGCTGCCCCGCTGGTACTGATCGCTGTCGACGTAACGGACGGTGACGCCCGAAAGGCCGCTGCCGGCCGCCGCCCGGATCATCTCTTGCTTGTATCCCACGACGACGACAGCCTCTCGAATCCCGACGGAAGCAAGCGCGGTGAAATACCGCGACAGCAAGGTCCGGCCGCCAATCTCGATCAGACATTTGGGACGGTCTTGGGTGACCGGCCACAGGCGCTTGCCGACGCCCGCGGCCAGGATGACGGCCTTCATGAACGGACCGAGGCCGACTCGAGCACCTCTTGGAAGGCCGAGAGAAAGCCTTCGAGGTCCTGTTGGGACAGGGCGCCCATGTTGGCGATGCGGAAAATCTTCGACTCGAGTTGCCCCTGCCCGGCATAGATCACATAGCCGCGCTCTTTCAGACGATCGTGCAGCACGGAATACGGGAGGCCCGGAGGAAGGTGGTAGGCCGTGATCGTGTTGGATTGATATTCGGCCGGCAGCACCGACTTCACGCCGAGGGCCGCCATGCGCTGCCGGATCATGGCCGCGGCCTTTCGATACCGTTGGACTCTCGCCGCGACGCCTTCCTCGAGCAGTTCGGTCAGGGCCTCGTCGAACGCGTAATAGACCTGCACGGCGGGTGTGAACGGAATCGAGCCCTTTTCCTGCTCGTCATAGTAATGGGGCAGATGCAGATACCAGGAGCGCTTGGGGTACGTCCGCAGCCGCTCCATGAAGCCGCGGCGAACGAGGACGAACGAGACGCCCGGGAACCCTTGGATGCATTTGCCGGCCGTGCCCGCGACCATATAGATTTTGGACGCCGCGATATCGATCGGCTCCCCGCCCAGCGCGCTGACGGCATCCAGCACGAACACCCGATTCTGGCTGTCCACCACCTCGGCGATGTCTTTCACGGGATTGATCAGGCCGGTCGTCGTCTCATGATGCACCATGCCCACCACGTGCACTTCCTGATGTTGGCGGAGCGCCAGCCGCAGCTTTTCCGGATCCGGCCGGGTGGTCCACTCCATCTTCAAATCGGGAATCGCGAGCCGATGCACCCCGTACATTGACGACATGCGCTCCCCATAGACGCCGTTATTGATGATCAGGGCGCGCTTGGCGTGCGGCAACGAGGAGAGGAGCGCAGCTTCCACGGCGGCCGTACCCGATCCGGTCAGCACAATGGCGGTGTATTCGTCTTCAGCCCCAGGGACGAACGCCTTGACCAGCTTCTCCCGGATGCCGGCCAGCAGTTCGGCAAATTCCGACTCCCGATGGCAGATATCGGGCCGAAGCAGCGCGTGGCGCACCCGCTCCGAGACATTCACGGGCCCTGGATTGAGGAGAATCACTTCCGCGCCCCCTATTCCCCTACTCTGGGGATGATTGGATGACCCTTCACTGCGCGCATGGAGCGAGCACCTTCCGAGCGTGCGCGCGCTGCGAGCACAAAGGGCCGTCCAATCGTCCCCACTACTCAATCGCTTTCATGAACCGCCGCGTCATGTCCGGCGGATCGATCATCACACGATCGACGTCTTCAACCTGCTCCGTCACCTTGACGAGCAGAAAGCTCGGCCCGTCCTTCTTCAGCATGTCCTTGAACTCATACACGAGATCTTCGCGCTCGATCACGCGCTCGACGTTGACGTACCCGGCCGCCTTCGCGATCTGATCGAGCCGGACGACGCGGGAGAGCGTCGGTTGATTGCCGGTGCTCCCATAGACCTCGTTGTCGAACACGACATGAATGAAGTTTTTTGGTTTCATCGCCCCGACGGTCGCCAAGGTCCCCATGCCCATCAGCACATTCCCGTCGCCGTCGAGCACCACGACCTGTTTGTTCGGTTTGGAAAGCGCGACCCCGAGGCCGATGGCAGGCGCCACGCCCATCGAGCCGATCATATAGAAATTCGTGGGGCGATCGGCGATTTTGTAGGCTTCGCGCGAGGGGAAGCCGTTACAGATGATGGTCGGCTGGTCCGTCAGCAACTCCAAGACGGCCGCGATGGCTCGTGCCCGACTTTGAATGGTGCCTTCTTCCGGTCTCATGGCTGAATGCTCTTGACGAGGCCTTTTTTCAATAGGAGCGCAACCGGGATGCGCTGCTTCATGAACGTCTGAGCCGTCCACTTCAAATCCTCGATCACGCTTTGTTCCGACAGCGTCCGGTGGGGAATTTTCACGGCATCCAGAATATGCGGCAGGCTCTCGCCCATCACGAGGTGCTCGGGTGCGTCCTTGCCTTGAAAGCCGCGCCATGAAATGAGCAGCAGGCAGGGTTGCTGATAGATCAGGTTGAGCGAGATGATCGCGTTGAGCGACGTGCCGAGTCCCGAGTTTTGCATCAACACAACCGGGATCTTGCCGGCCATGAAGGCGCCGGCCGCCATCGCGACGGCTTCATCCTCCCGGACCGCCGGCGTATAGAGGCGGCGCTCCATCAGCGTCGCGATGATTCCGCCGAGAATCGAGTCCGGTACGCCGGTGAAAAAATCGAAGCCGATATCCTGGAGCGCTTGGACGAAGACGTCGCTTTCGATCATACCCGCTCTGGCCGTTAGACACACATGCCGCTTGAGCGGAGCGCATTATAGCGGCACGCCTGAGCCGGTACAAGGTTCTGCCCCGCAGTATTGCTCGCTCGTTTCGGTCATGATAGTGTCAAGTTCGACGGACATGCGACGCGATTGCCCATGCGCTTTCGTCACCTCTTTTCCGTCCTGATGATCGCCCTCCCTCCGCTGCTCGCCGTCCCGGCTTCCGCCTCGGACCTCGCGCACGACCCGGGTGGTGCCGGCGGGATTCCGTGGGGCAGCTCGCTCAACGATCGCTCCGACATGACCATCGTCGAGAACGGCGAGCGTATTCAAAGCTACGAACGGCGCGACGGTCCGGCGGTGCTTGACGTCGGTCCGCTTGATTCCGTCCGGTATATTGCGATCGAAGGGCAGTTCGCGCGGGTCGCAATTCGGTACCACGGGGACGCCACGCATCGTCGCGTGTTGAGCTATCTGGAGACACACTATGGTACGCCGGAGCATGCGCCGGGCCAGATGATGCGCGGGTTGAGCCAGCAGTTCAATTGGCGGGGTCCGGACACAGAGGTGAACCTCACGTACCAGGGACCGAAAGAGCAGGGCTTTCTATTCTTCGATAGCCGAGAGTTGGCCCCTCGATTCAATGACACGGTCACCGAATAGAAAGGGACGCGGCATGCAGGAGCACAGGACGCTACGCGGTCTGGGGTGGCGACGAGATGATCGGCACTCACAGCGGGCGGTCGCCGCGAAACCGGCCCTGGTCCTGCTGGTCGCACTCATGGCCGCCGGCGTCGTGCAGGCCTCGGTGGAGATGAAGAACGACCCGAACGGCTTCGCCGACGTCAGGTGGGGCACGAGTTTGCAAGATGCGGACGGCTTCGCGCTCGTGGATTCGGGCGATCGCATCAAACGGTACGAACGCCGGGAGGCGCCCACGCTGGGGAACATCCCCGTGGAAGCGCTACAGTATTTCACGATCGATGGAAAATTTGCGCGCGTCTCAATCCGGTATCGCGGCAAGGCGACCCACGATCAAATCGTCGCCTATCTCCAAGAACGGTTCGGCGCATTGGATCGCACGCCCGGCCAAATCGCCCGCGGCCTCAATCAGCAGTTCAACAGGCGCGGCGAGCACACGGAGATCAACATCATGTACCAACCGCAGGGCGACCGCGGTCACGTCTTCTTCGAAAGCCGGATGCTGGCCCCCTTGTTCAACGACATGCTGCCCGAGCACGGCTACTGATCTTTATTGACAAGGGTTCTCCTTCTTTTGCATCATGGCGCCCCATGCACAACGCGACGAAACTCCGCACACTCCTAGAGCGTCCAGGCATCATTAAAATCGTCGGCGCGCACGACGCGCTCAGCGCCAAGCTGATCCAGCTCGCCGGCTTCGATGGCGTCTGGGCGAGCGGGTTTGGGATCTCGGCCGCCTTGAAATGTATCCCGGACGCGAGCTTCATCACGGCGACCGAGCAACTGGAAGTTGAGCGCAACATGGCCGAGGCGGTGACGATCCCGATCATTGCCGATTGCGACACCGGCTACGGGAACGCGCTCAACGTGATGCGCACCGTCACGGATCGTGAGCGGGCCGGAGTCGCCGGTCTCTGCATCGAGGACAACGTCTATCCGAAGCGGTGCAGCTTCTATGCGGGGGTCCGCCGCGAGCTGATTCCCATCGAGGAGCACTGCGGGAAGATCAAAGCGGCCAAGGCGGCCCAAACGGTGCCGGACTTCGTCGTGATCGCTCGAACCGAAGCGTTGATTGCCGGTTGGGGCCAGGACGAAGCCCTCCGCCGTGCAGAGGCGTATGCCGAGGCAGGCGCTGATGCCGTGCTCATCCATTCGAAATCTCCAACCTTTGATGAGCTGAAAGCGGTGGCCAAGGCCTGGTCGGGCCGCGTGCCGCTCGTCGTTGTACCCACGATTTTCGACGGCGTCACGGCGGCCGAATTGGAGGATGCCGGCTTCAAAATCGTGATCTATGCGAATCAGGCGATTCGAGCCAGCATCAAGGCGATGCGGGACGCGTTGAGTGTTATCAAGGCGGACACGCGGCCGGGCAGCGTGAACGATCGCATCGTGAAGCTCAAGGAGGTGTATGAGATCGTCGGCGTGCCGAAGATGGAGGAAGACGAGCGCCGCTTCCTGCCCGTCGGAGGAGAGAAGATCACGGCGATCATCGCCGCGGCAGGATTCGAAAAACATCTGTTGCCGCTGATCGAGGACAAACCAAAGTGCCTGCTCGACATCAAAGGCAAGAGCATCTTGGAGCGCCAGATCGCTGCTCTCAATGAGTGCAACATCAAGGACATTGCCGTGGTCCGCGGCTACAAAAAGGAAGCGATTACGCTCCCCAACCTCCGCTATTACGACAACGACCGGTACGAGGAGACCGGCGAATTGTTCTCGCTGTTCTGCGCCGAGAACGAGATGACGGGCCGCTGCCTGATCCTCTACGGCGACATCATCTTCGAGACGGCCGTCTTGGAGAAACTGCTCAAGAGCCCGGCCGACATCACGCTCGTCGTCGACTTGGCCTGGTACGACTATTACCAGCACGGGAAGCCGGCGCCGCACCTCAAACCCGATCTCGTCACGTTGCAGCATCCGCTCGGCAAGAGTTCCCTGTTCCGATTCGTGATGCCGGACGAGCAGCACCGCGTGGTGAAGATCGGCCAGCACCTTCCCCATGATCAGGCCCACGGCGAATTCATCGGCCTCGCCATGTTCTCCGAGCGCGGGATCGCGGCATTCAAGGATACCTACCATCGCGCGAAGGCCTCGGGGCGATCCTCGGGATTCCATGAGGCACCCGACCTGACACATGCGGGCTTTACCGATTTGATCCAGGAGATGATCGACGCCGGACACACGGTGAACTGCGTGCCCATCTTCAAAGGCTGGATGGAAGTCGACTCCTTCGAGGAATACCAGCAAGCGTGGGCCCGGCTCCGCAGCTAGTCCTCGCCTTCCCCCGCCTGGCTCGTCTCTCGGCATCCGTTGACCGCCCTTCTCACCCCCAGCGGCGTGTGGTACAGTACGTGAGTAATTACTCACTCACTTGGGGGTTCTGTGAAAGCAGCCAAGCCAGTCGAGGGTGCGCGGTTCTCCCGGCAGGAGCGCCAGGCACACATCATCTCGGCGGCTGCCTCGCTCTTTGCCGCGAACGGCTTCAAAGGGACGACGACCCGGGAGATTGCACGGGCGGCCGACATCAGTGAAGCGTTGGTGTTCAAGTACTTTCCGACCAAACGCGCGCTGTACGCCGCGATCCTGGCCGAGAAGGCCCCGATCTCCCAGTTGCTCGAGGTCGTGGAAGAGGCCGCGAAGAAGCGGGACGATGCGCGGGTCTTCACGTTGATCGCGCGCCATCGGATTCGTCGAGGGACGGACCCCACGTTGATGCGCCTGCTTCTATTCAGCGCGCTCGAGGGGCATGAGTTGTCGGAAATGTTTTTCCAGAACCAGCATCGCATCTTTTACGAGTATCTCTCGAACTATATTGCGAAGCGGATCGCCGAAGGCGCCTTTCGCGCGGTCGATCCCCTTCTCGTCGCGCGCGCCTTCATGGGCATGGTGGCGCACCACCGGTTGTTGCATGAAATCTTCAAGGTCCCGGCCCATCGGTCGCCCGAGGAGGCGGTGGAGACCTACGTGAGGGTGTTCCTGGACGGTATGCGCGCGGCGAAGGGCCGCTCGAAGGCGCGGAGCGCAACGTGATGGTCCGCCTTCGACAACACCTCGGACTGACCATCGTCGTGCTGTTCGTGCTCGCGCTCACGGGCTTGGTGGTCTTTCGCCTGACGAGCAGCGGGGCGAAAACCGACGCTCGTAAGCCGCGGGTGATTACCGTGGGAACCGTCACGCCGCTGCGCCAGGACTTGGAAATTACCTTGTCTTATACCGCGGACATTCAACCGTTCGAGCAGGTCAATATTTTCTCACGCGTGGACGGCTACATTGCGAAACTGTACGTCGACAAGGGCGACTTCGTAAAAGCCAACCAGCTGCTCGTGGAAATCGACCACACCGACTATGTCCATGCGGTGAATCGAGCGAAGGCGAACCTCGCGGCGGCACGCGCCGATGTCCTCCGACAGGACGCGAACGTCAGAAACGCCAAACTGCAGCTTGACCGGATGCGGGCGCTGATCAAAGATCAATTCATCTCGCAGCAGGACCTCGACAACGCGCAGATCGCCTACGACATGGCCATCGCGCAATTGGAGTCGCTTCGCGCCCAGGTCAAGCAGATGGAGGTGGCGCTGCAGCAGGCCGAGACCAATCTCTCGTATTCCTATATCCGCGCCCCGTTCGCCGGCTACATCGCCGAACGCAACCTGGACGCCGGCGCCTTCGTCAGCGGCTCGACCGGGAGCACGTCCACCTTCTCGCGCGGTATCTTGAACTTGCATGAGATCGATACCGTCCGCACGCTCATTGAGGTCGTCGAAAAGGACGTGCCGCTGATCGAGATCGGCCAGCGCGCACAGATCAAGGCGGAAGCCTACCCGAACCGTGTGTTCGAAGGCCAGGTGAGCCGCATCGTCCAAGCGTTGAACCGCGCGACGCGGACGATGACCGTGGAAATCGACCTGCCCAATACCGACCACGCGCTCAAGGGCGGCATGTTTGCACGGGTGGAAGTGCTGGTCGGCAAGCACGAGCAGGCGATCCAGATCCCGGCCGACGCGTTGACGCGCCTGGACGAACTCCAATACGTGTACGTGGTCAAGGACGGCAAAGCCCTCCAGGTGCCGGTCGAAGTCGGGGAGCGCGTCCAAGATCGAATCGAGGTGACGAAAGGCCTGAACGGAGATGAGCAGGTCATCGTGTCGGGCAAGGATCTCGTGACGACCGGGACGCCGGTGGAAGCGAGACCGCTCACTCAGTCATGAGTAACGAGTGCTGAGTGCTGAGTCGAGGAACAAGACAGTAGAATCCCGATTTTTAACTTGTACTCCCATGCTCGTCCTCTCACCCAGCACTCGGCACTCAACACTCAGCACTTAACGATATGTGGCTCACCCTCCTCGCGCTCAGAAATAGGATCGGCATTCTGATGCTGTCGCTCGCGATGGTGGTGCTGGGCATCACGTCACTTCAGCGCCTGCCGGTCGATCTGTTTCCGAACATCCAGGTTCCCGTTGCGTTCGTCGGTGTCGTCTACAAAGGGGCGCCCCCGATCGACATCGAACAGAGCGTCATTTATCCGATCGAGAAGGCCGTGAGTTCCGCCTCGAACGTGGAGCACGTCGAGTCGTTCTCCAAGCTGGGCATCGGCGCGGTCCAAATTTGGTTCAACTGGGGCGCCGACATCAACGTCGGCCAGATGGAGGTGATGCAGCGCGTCACCCAGATCTTGAACCAGCTCCCGCCGGGCATCCTGCAGCCGTTCATCGTGAAGTTCGACGTCTCGAACATTCCCGTCTCGGTGGTCACCGTCTCCGGCGGCAACCTGGACGAGCGCGGCCTGTACGATCTCGCGTTCAACGTCATTGCCCCGCAAATCGAGCAACTGCCCAACGTCGCCGCGGCGACGGTCGAGGGCGGCAAGATCCGGCAGATCAATATCAATCTTGATCCGGGATTGCTGAATGCGCGTGGGCTCTCGATCCTCGATGTCGTGAAGGCCGTCAAGGGAGCCAACCTCATTCTGCCGTCCGGGGATCTCAAAGCCGGCAATCTCGATTACAACGTCTTTACGAACAACCAGTTCAAGACCGTCGAGCCCATCAACGATGTCGTGGTGAAAATCGATGCCCGGGGCAATCCGGTTCGGGTCCGTGAACTGGGCACGGTCACCGATTCGTCGGACATTCAAACGAATATCGTCCGGACCGACGGCCAACGATCGGTGTACCTGCGCGTCAACAAGCAGCCGACGGCGAATACCGTGGAAGTCGTCGATGCCCTCCGGGAGGCCCTTCCCAAAATGGTCGGGATCCCGGCCGGCGTGAAACTCGGCGTGTCGTTCGATCAGTCCATTTATATCCGGCAGTCGATCAAGAACCTGATGGAGCAGGCGCTGCACGGCTCGCTGCTCGCGGCGGCCATCATTCTGGTCTTCCTGCGCAATCTCACCAGCACGCTCATCATCTCGGTGGCGATTCCCTTGTCGATTCTCGTGACGTTCATCATGCTGTACTTCACCGGTCAAACGTTGAACGTCTTCACGCTCGGCGGCCTGGCGCTCGGGGTGGGACGGCTGGTGGACGACTCGATCGTCGAATTGGAGAACATCCAGCGGCATCTCAACAGCGGTCAGTCGCGTTGGGAGGCGATCCTCGAAGCGGCACGCGAGGTCGCCATGCCGATCCTCGCGTCCACCGTGACCACCGTGGTCGTGTTCCTGCCGATCCTCTTCGTGGTCGGCATCGCCAAGCTGCTCTTCATTCCGTTGACCCTCACGATCGCGATCGCCCTGTTCACGTCGTTCTTCGTGTCCCGGACGGTCACGCCGGCCCTTTGCTACAAATACCTCCGGTCCGAGCATGACCGTCGCCGTCCGATGCCCGATTGGTGGGGGCGCCTCATGGCCTGGAGCCGGGACAAGTATGAAGCGCTCGATGCCCGCTATCAGGACGCGCTCGCCTGGACGCTGATCCATCGTCGGCTGTTGATCACCTCCATCGTCGTCTTCTTCCTGGCCTCGTTGGCCTTGCTGCCTCTCATCGGGACGGAATTCATTCCCGTGACCGATGAGAGCCAATTCCGTATCCAGGTTCGCGCGCCGGTCGGGCAACGGATCGAAAAGACCGAACAACAGGTCGCCGAAATCGAACGCGTGCTCCGCGAAAATATCCCGCCGGACGAGTTGGAGACGATCGTGTCCAGCACCGGCGTGCTGCAGCAGGGCCGCTCCTCGCTGTTCAACACGAATACCGGACCACACGCCTCCCAAATCCAGGTCTACCTGAAGCCGCCCGATCAGCGCCGGCGCAATCAGGTGCAGATCATGAACGCGGTTCGGCCGAAGGTCCTGAAGCTGTTTCCCGGTGTCGCGATGTTTTTCGATCCGGGAGGCCTGGTCAAACGGGTGACGAGCTTCGGCTCGCAGAAAGCCGTGGACGTCGAAATCTACGGGTATGACATGGAGAAGGCCCGCGGGGTGATCCGGCAGGTCGAGTCCGTCATGCACCAGATCGGAGGGCTCGCCGACATCGAAGTGAGCCGCGAGGAAAACTATCCCGAACTCGACATCACAGTCGATCGCGAGAAAGCCGCGCTGCTCGGGATCAGCGAGACCGATGTGGCGAACGCGGTGCTCTATTCGTTGAACGGCAACGGCCAGACCGATCCGATCATCTTTACGGATCCGTCCAACGGGAACGAGTACTACATCAGCGCCTGGTTGGACGAGAAATATCGAAAGGATTTGACCGATCTCGACAATCTCTTGCTGACGACCAAGAACGCCGAGCCCGTGCTGCTCAAGAACATCGCTTCCGTGCGGCTCAACTCCGGACCGGTCCGGATCGAGCGCAAGTACTTCCAACGGGTCGTGCACATTACCGCGAACCCGGTCGGACGCGATCTCGGCGCCATCGCCAACGACCTTGAAACACGGTTTGCGGAGCTTCAGTTGCCGGCCGGGTTCAGCATCCGGATGGCAGGTCAGATTCAACAGCAGCGCGAAACGTTCGAGGGGTTGATCTTCGCGAGCATCCTCGCGATCACGTTGGTGTACATGGTGATGGCGGCGCAGTTCAAATCGCTCGTCGACCCGTTCATCATCATGTTCGCCGTGCCGCTCGGATTTCCCGGTGTGATCCTCATGCTGTTTTTGACGAACACCACGCTGTCGACGACATCGTTCATGGGCGTCATCATGATGCTGGGCATCGTGGTCTCCAACGGGGTGCTGCTCGTGGACTATACGAACGTCCTGCGGCGTCGAGGAACGCCTCTGCGTGAGGCGGTCATCCTCGCGGCCCGCACCCGGCTGCGGCCGATTCTCATGACCTCGCTCGCCACCGTGTTCGGTCTGTTACCGATGGCGATCGGCTTCGGGACCGGCAGCGAGACGAATGCCCCGTTGGCGCGCGCCGTGATCGGGGGCCTCAGTGTGTCGACGGTGTTGACGTTGTTCCTGATCCCGACCCTGTACCTGATGCTCGAAGAGAAATTTCCGCGCAAGCCGGAAATCGAGGGGCAGGGCGTCGAAGGGAACGGAAAAGGCGAGATCATTCCGAAGGCGGCGGCCCAACCGGCGCAGGTGTAGCCGCGAAGCTCCGGGGCAACGACTCAGGCGACCACGCACGATCGCCGGACCAATCTGGAATCGGAGAGCCTTGTCGAAAGCTAATGAACGGTCGGAAAGAGAGACTTGAGCTGCATGGCGAGCCCAAGATCCCCCGAGACGCGCACGCGCCCGGAGAGAAAGACCGAGTAGCCGTCCAAGCGTCCGCTCAACACGCCCAGACAGTCCTCCGCCGACATTGAAAACGTCACGTGCGGATTCGGATGCTCGCCTTCCTGCACTGAACACGCCGCATCATCGATGACGAGTTGATATTGCCCACCGTGCGGCCCGGTCAGGTCGAATTGATACACCACCGTCAGCCCTTCCGCCGCCTCCGGATCGAACTGCTCAGGGAGGCGGCGGAAGAACTCTTTGACCGACGGCGGTGTCATGGCCGGTGGAACGCTAATAGCGCAGAGCAACGGATTTCACGCTGCTGCGTGCTCCGAAGAATTGTTTGGAGAAGGTCTCGACGATGGCCGGATCGTACCCCTTACAGCTGAAAATGTCGAGGTAGGCGCGATTGGTATCGTTGGCGAAGTGACCGCTGATCAACGACGTCTCGATCAGCTGGATCATCGAATAGCCGGCGACGCGCCCTTCGCCGAAATGGACGATCTGGCACTCACCGTACCGTTTCATCCCGATCAACTCGCAGAGGGCGACGACATAATCGTGGATCCGGTCACGGTCTCGAATGGCGGCGGGGTCACACTCGTGAAGGTCGACGGCGGTGGAAAGGCCCCACGCCTGTCCCTCCCCGACGATCGTTTCTGTGATGTCCGTCGAGGCAGGCGTGGCGGCCTGCGTTGGTAAGATCGAGGTGTCAGCGGAAACGGGAGCGCTCATGCGTGGGATTCCCTCCTGTAAAAGGTGGACGGCCGACAATTGGCGCCGCACTATATAGCAGAGGCCGCCGGGTGTCTAGAGACTTTTCCGAATTTATTGACTTCCAGCGGAAGCGTCGGAGAAAATCGTCTCGTGTCGACCCCGACCAACCATCCGAACCCCAACCCGCCGGCGCCGGCGATTCCCGACCGTCTCTGCACATGGTGCAAAATACCTATGGTGAAACGTCTGGTGGCCGGGGGGCAGTTCATTCATTATACCTGCCCGAAGTGCGTCTTCCAGCACACGACCAAGCTCTCCGTCGAACCTCGATCATCGATGTCGTGACTGCGTACCCCGCCCCTGTCCTGACCCTGCTCCGACGCGCCAATTTGTCGTTCACTGCCAAAAATGTACGGCGGTGAGCCACTACCACTCCTCGGCCTTCCACTTTGGGAATCTCCACTATACTTGAATGGTCGGTCGGGTCGATCCGACCCCCAACAAGGAGGCTCCAACGATGAAGCGAGGCGCGAACACACGACGGCGATTGCGATCGGCTGCAGCGGCCGCTCTCTTCACGATGCTGTCGGCGACGATGGCACATGCCGGAAACTCCGCTCCTCCGGCGAGCGTGGCCAATTCCCCGGTCTGCGATCCGTCGGTCCATCCGAAGATCGTGAAAATCACGCCCGACACGGTGAAGCCGGGGGATAAGATCACGATCAAAGGAAAGAACTTCGGGAACAAGCAGTGCTTCCACAACGTCACGTTCGGATCGGCCACCGCCACCTACACGTACGTGAACGACACGACCTTGGAAGCTACGGTTCCGCCGTCGAAGACCGGCCTGATGCCGGTGCACATCATGACAGAAGGCGGCACCTCGGAATCCGTCATCCTCGTCCAAGCGAAGTGAGTGTGCATCGCCCGGCTGCCCGCGGCACGCGGCAGCCGGGCCTCCAGGTCCTTCCGCCTCAATACACAATCGTTCGCTGATTCCCGAGCGCCTCTCCCGCTTCCACCCGAAACCCGATCCGTCCGATAACCCGTCCGTCTTCCGTTTCCACGTCCACACGCCAGTCACCCGGCACCACCCGCTGCTTCATCGTCACACCGCGATATCCCTCCTCCCGGCCACCGGCGATCTGAATCGGAATCCGATCGGTCGTCGAGAACACCCGCCCCTTGCCGTTCGTCGGCCGATATTGCCATCGATGATAGATGGTGGTTTTAAGATCCACCGGGGCGAAGACGGCTGTGAGACAATACACCGGCCCTTCCCCGTGAAAACGGTCGTCGAACCGCTTGAGCGGGCGATACCAGGGGCCCTCCTCGAACGTCAGATGGAAGCCGTCCGGCGATTTGGCGATGTGGTGATAGACCCCGCCGAATTTCAGCGAGAGCGGCACCGGCGGGATCCAGTTCAGAAAATAAAAGAGGATGAGGATCACGATCGCTGCGCCGGCAGGAAGACTTCGTTTCACGGCCTGCCAACGCGACGCCTTCGACGCGCCGTGATCGATCAACTCTACCAGCCGGAGTGCCAGCAACAGACTGAGCGCGGCACCGAGGAGAAACATCGCCGCGTTCATCCATCCCGTCACGACGGGAAGAAAAAAGGTGAAGAAACTGAACGCGACGATCGCGTACAGCGCCGCAAGGAGCGAGACGCTCGCCACCCGCCCGTGCAAGAACTCGTTGGCGACCAGGAGCACCACGAGGAGCGTGAAGAAAATCGCCGTCGCAGTGAACGAGGCACTGCGCGAATAAAAGACGGCATAGGCGCTGAACAGGCTGCCGAAGAGAAACTGAATCGCTCGTCCGTAGTACGGCTCCGCGTTGGACACCCACCGTGCAACGATCGCGGACGGAGGAGCGGGGCTGGAAGCGACCTGACGGTCAGCCCGCCCCTTTAAGACGATCAGGACACCCAGGAGAGCGAGATACAGCAGGAGAATGAGGTTATCGAGTAATCGGTCAATGCGGGTGAGCGTGATCGAATCGTACGTGACACCGGCGAAGAAGAAGAGGACGGGAACGACAGGCCTGGCGAGCGCGGCGCGAATTCGTGCGGCGAGCGTCTTCACGCCCCAGGACATCGGATGAGTGATAGGAGCCGCATGCGCTCGCTCACACGAATGGCGGGAGCGGGGCGTAGCTGACCGGCATGCCGAGCATGCTTTCAAGCCAGCCGGGTACAGCCTCTTCCGGAAGCGGCGCCCGATTCAGTCTCGCTTCAATTTGAAAGGCACCGTTCGCGCCCACGATCCCGATGATCACAGATGCATCCTCCACGTCGGGCAGAAACTCCTGGCTTTGAAATTCGCACAGCGTGGCATAGAGTCGACCGGTCGGTGCAATAGCTTGTAGCATTTCCGGCACTTCGTCCAACGCACAATGTGCCGAACAGCGATATGCCAGCCGAGAGGCCGGATCGAGCGCCTGAAAGCGCCCGAGCACCTGCTCTGGAAAGCCCGTCACGTAGGTGCGTACCGTGGCGGGTTCCCGCCATGTCGCGACCAGCCGGCTCGCGGGCACGAGGAACTCGAACGGATCGGGCGAATTGTACTCGAACTGACATGGCCCGAACGCATCCGGCCATGAGCAGAACAACGGCACGGCGGAGTCGGCCTCGAGCCGCACCTGCCCTCTGTCGACGGCCACGCGGATCGGCAGGGTCAACAGGGTGATCGCTTCGTCGAAGGCATGCCGACGGTCTTCAAGCCATCGCGGGCGCCGTGCATCCTCTCGGCGCTCGCCGGGCGTCACGACTTCGCTTGTCTGCAGCCGAACCCGGATAAAGGCATGCGTGTGGCGAAAGCCGAGCCACAGCATGGCGCGCGGGAGAATCGTCTCACGGGCGGTGAGGCGCCAGGGATGACTGACCGAGCAATAGGTCGTCACGTCTTCGTGTTGGCGGTAGAGCGTGTGGAAGGCCCCCGCATAGAGGAAGAAATCACCCTCCCAGTTCTCGTGCACTAGCACGAGGGTAATATCCTCCGTGGCCCAGGCGTCCAACTGATCGATGTCTTCCGGCGCCTTCACCTCCCATTCCTCGATGTAGCAGATAATGTCTTTGGCGGGGTGGGCGGGCTTCAATCCCAGCTGCCGCAACCGCTCGCCGACGGCCAGCACCTGGTTGAAATCCAGCGTCTCTCGCGATTCCCACCGCCGCTCTCGCATGTCGTCCTCGTTTGGCGGTCTAGTATCCCCGGGTCAATCCAACTTGGGCCGCCAGACTCTATCGACGACGGTCGTCTCGGCCATTAATCGGTCCAACCCATCAATGATGGCCCCTGCAATGGCCTCTTGAAGGTCGCGATCGTCGAACAGCACATGCTTCTCACTGCGTGACGCCTGAAGCGTCATCCGCTCGCCTGGCTGTCCGTCCCCTCGCGTCTGCAGGGCCACCAGCACCGAGACATCGATTGTGCTCGAGCCTAACACACTCCTGACCTTCGCCGAGAAGTCCATGATCTGTCCCGTGACAATCACGTCGGGCCGTTGACGGTCACCGGCGTCGGCCGTCCGCTCCACTTTCGCGTCCCACCCCTTCGCCGTCAAGTAATCGGCGAGGAACCGGGCCAGCCCTTCCCCGGGTCGCTCATCCCAAATCCGGTAGTACGTCTGACCTCCAGCCGCGTGGACGCGCTTCGTCACGCCCTTGGTCACCCGCCGGTCTTCAAATGGCACGATCCACACGACGAGACGGTCATGCGGCACCGAGACGCCGGGCTTGGCCGACTCCGTCACTTTGGGATAGAGCTTGATGGTTTCGTCTTGCCCGACACACGCTGGCAGCGCCGCGGCGACCAGGACGATCAGCATCATCATCGATTGACGCACGGAACCTCCTTCGTTTGAAGCCACCTCACCCGCTCTCTGTTGCAGGCATGACTCGCCATCCCTCCGCGAAATCGATCAACGCCGGGCCGATGCGAACCGGAACGGATGGATTCTCGGGCGACCACCAGTACAGGCGTGATCGGCACTGGGATGTCGCGGCGAGCAGCACCGCCACGATCAGGACCAGCAACGCCACGCGGGTCGTCATCGGCAAGGCCGGTGGCTGAACCGTGCCACCGAGTTCGCGGCCGCAGAACCGACACAGGACGGCCGCCGGCTGGATCGGCTCCGCGCAATACGGACACGGCCGTCGACGGGCCGGCAGGATAAAGAGCAGCAGTCCCACGAGCGGCGTGAAGAGCAGCGAGAGCAGAAACCAGCCGACCAGCGAGCGCCCGAATTCCTTGGCCGCGAGCATTGCGACCGCGAACGCAAGCAGCGCGTAGAGCCCCGCGCCGATTTCCAATGACCACGCCACGCAACCATCCGGCGATCAAGGGGTGATAATGGGCAGCACGGCGCGGAGCGTCTCCCGGCCGACGTCGACCAATCGACCTTCGCCGACGACAGGGTCGTCGTGCGGAATCACGCGAACCACTTTGAAAAACCGGCGGCCGGACAGCACGGCCGAGACCTGCGATTTCCGATCGTGGGCGAGCGACATGGTGTAGCCTTCGCCCGCGTGCCAGTTCCAGGGTGACGGGGCGAGTGCCAGCTCCAGGCCCCGCCCCGCCACCTGATGATAGCGATTGATCATGTTTTGTTTGTAGCGAAGAAGGAGATGGCCTTCAAGAATCAGCGCGAAGACAAAATGGTGCCCCCACCAGAACAACGAGCGGAAGGTGAATTTCTCATCTCCCTGGAAGTGTTTGGGAAAGTCGAGGTATTGGTAGGGATACTCTTCAAGATGCTCGCCCTTCACAAACTGACATTTGGCTGGGTCGAAGCCCGGCGGCGTCAGGAGGTCGACATCCCGCAACTCTCCCTGGAGCACTCCGTGCAGCTCTTCCAACAGGCCGCGGACCTTTTTCATGATGCGCGCCTTGGCGAGGAAGAAGTCCCGGTCGGCGATCAACCGCAACTCCTGGGAAGTGAACAGCGACGACGAATTCAGCACGACCGCTCGCGTCGGCGTTGGTCACGCTGCTCCAGTTCCCGCATCACCGTGCACAGTCGCTTCCAGTCCTCATCTGCCATGTCCATGAACTCAACACCGAAGGCAGGCATCCGGCACCACCGGACAGCAGCGTTTGCGATCCGCAGCCGCTCGGCCTCATTGAGCTGGATTTCAAGTTCCAGTTCGGCCCCGGGTTGGACTTCCGTTCGACTCTCGATCCGGCACCCTTTGACGGACAGGTTCACGAGCACGCCTTCCCCTTGCACCCGGCTGACCGATGAAAACGAACTGCGAAAACCCACCGGAAAGCGCGGATTCTGTCGCTTCTCACTCGGCTCTTCCTTCATCGCCATAGCATCTCCATTGCAATCCGGTGACCGCTTACCGTTGGTGCGTTTCGAACAACGCGACGTCGAGGACGAACAGCTTGCGGCACTCGGCACAGCGAATCTCGGCGGCATCCCGCACGACATCAACGGCCGAGACCCCGAGCGCCGCCCGGTGTGTCTCAACACAGCCGGCCAGCCGATCGAACGCCGAGTCGCCGGCCTCGCCGGCCGGCTCGTTTTGCCCAGGCAGGCGCGAGCGAAGCGAACGGAGGGTCAGCCGATGGGCCAGTTGGCATGACGTGCAGGAGAGGACGAGGTGGTCGGGTGGTGCCAGTCGCTTGACGGTCAAACACAGCGGATGGACCGAGAAGCACTGTTGCACGAAGGCGCCGCTTTTGAAGATAGGGGACATGACGGTCGAGCCGTCAGCCAGCCAGTCGAGCAAGTGCGATCAACGCGAGGGCCCCGACACCGTACGGCACGAGGCAGGAGTAGACGAGCGGTTTCATCCGGTCGTGGATGGACCCGCCGGACTGCTCTTTGTAGATGAACTCATACCCCAGCACCACGATCGTCAGCGTCAGGGCGAGAATCCGGCTGGTCCGCGGCCACGTATAGACGCCGCTGAGCGCAAAATCGGCCGTCACGAACCCCGCCATGCCGAGCAACGCGGGCGCGACCGCGAAGCGGACGAGGTGAGCCAAGCGGCTCTGCCACAGACCGGCCGCTTTTGTCGTCGATGTGGGTGACGTGAGAGGTGTCACGGGGCAACCGCGGCGGGAACAGATTCGCGTGCCTCACTCGCCTGCTGACAGCTCTTGCACACTCGCGGTCTTTTCTTCAGAAAAGAGACCGAGCCGCTGGCCAGGCAACTGTAGTGCACGAACTCGTTGCACAGCGTGCACCGAGACCAGCCGCCGCGAAACAGCGTGACATTGCGGTACAGGCCCTTCTTGCAAACTTTGCACGTCCGGGGCTCGATGCCCAGCAGCATCGGCTGCCAATCCCCGCCAGCTTTGCGAATGCTCATGACCGGCGAGTATACCGAACGGGTGCGCGAGATGACAAGCGCGGCTTGCCTCGCCGCAGTCGGTTTGCTACTCTCTCGCCGCCGCAAGCAGAGGAGTTCTCCGTGAACATTGCTCAGTATCTCGAGGAGAAACGACTGATCGTCGATCGCTTCCTGGACAGCATCATCCCCAACGAGAAAACCGAGCCGACGACGCTGCACGAAGCCATGCGCTACAGTCTCCTGGCGGGCGGGAAGCGGGTCAGGCCGATTCTCGCGCTCGCCGCGGCTGAAGCCGTCAGCGAGCCGCCGGCGGCCATCCTGCCGGTCGCGTCGTCCCTCGAGTTGATCCATACGTACTCCTTGATCCACGACGATCTGCCGGCGATGGACAACGACGACTACCGCCGCGGGAAGTTGACCAACCACAAGGTCTACGGTGAAGCGATGGCGATCTTGGCGGGCGATGCGCTGCTCACCCTGGCCTTCGAACTGTGCAGCCGCGCCGATCTCATGGAGCGGCTCGACCCCGCCCGGCAGGTCCGTATCATCTACGAGTTGGCCGTCGGCTCGGGCCATCTCGGCATGGTGGGCGGGCAGGTCTTCGATATTCAGGCCGAGCACAAAGACATCGACCTCCCGACCCTCCGCACGATTCACGCACATAAGACGGGAATGCTGATTCGCGCGGCGGTCCGCATGGGGGGGATCGTCTCGTCCGCGACCGCGGAGCAGCTGGATCACCTCACGCGCTATGCCGAGGACGTGGGCCTCGCTTTTCAAATTGCCGACGACGTCCTCAATGTCACAGGCACGCGCGAGCAACTCGGGAAGAATGCGATGACGGACGCGCAACGCGGCAAGAAGACCTATCCGACGTTCTATGGCGTCGATGGCGCGCGTCGGTTGGCGGATGAGTGCGTGGACCGGGCGATCGCGCGGCTCGAGGCCTTCGATCATCGCGCCGACCCGCTGCGCGAGGTGGCGCGGTACATCACATCACGGAAGAATTAGGGGGCGACCCGCCTCCCTCCGTTTCCCTCAACATTCACTCAACACATTCACTCAACGTTGAGCGCTATGAAAGTACTCGTGACCGGCGCAACAGGATTCATCGGAGCCGCAGTGGCCCGGGCGCTCGTCCGTCGAGGCGAGCACGTCGCCGTTCTCGCACGCCCCGGCAGTGATCTTCGCAATCTTGCCGGCCTCCCGGTGGAGACCGTGCCGGGCGACCTCCGCGATGCCGAGTCTTTGCGAAAGGCGTTGACCGGCTGCCGGCAGCTCTACCACGTAGCGGCCCATTACGCTCTCTGGGCCAAAGATCCGTCGATCTTCTATGACGTCAACGTGGCCGGAACCCGGACCCTGCTCGAGACCGCGGGCGAAGTCGGAGTGGAACGCATCGTCTACACCAGTACCATCGGCGCCATCGGTCTCCCGGCCGGCGGCGGCGCGGGCACGGAAGAGACCCCGATCTCGCTGTCCCAGATGGCGGGGCACTATAAACGTTCCAAGTACCTTGCCGAGCAAGAGGTGCTCGCGCTCGCCCGCAAAGGGCTGCCGGTCGTCATCGTCAATCCCAGCGCGCCGGTTGGTGAAGGCGATGTGAAGCCGACTCCCACCGGCCAGATGATTGTGGATTTCATGAAGGGGCGCATGTGGGCCTACATCGAGACCGGGATGAACATCGTGGACGTCGATGACGTCGCGGCTGGTCATCTGCTTGCCATGGAGCGCGGCCGCATCGGCGAGCGCTATATCCTCGGCCATGAAAATTTGATGCTCCGCGATATTTTCGACATGCTCGGTCGCCTCACCGGGGTGAAGGCGCCCGGCCTCAAGCTTCCGCGTCACGCCATTCTGCCCCTCGCGTATGCCAACCGCTGGCTGGCCGACTATGTCACGCGTCGGCCGCCCCGCATCCCGCTCGAAGGTGTCCGCATGGCCAAGTATCGGATGCACTACGATTGCAGCAAGGCCGTACGCGAATTAGGCCTGCCTCAGACGCCGGCGTCAATCGCGCTCGAGAAGGCCGTGCGGTGGTTTCGGGACCATGGCTACGCATAGTCGCACGACCAACGGCAGACCTTAACCAGCCAGAATCCGGCACGGGATTCCGCAATCGGCGCATCAGCCGGACGATGGCGATGCGCTGTGGGAGTCGGTATACTGCAGAGAGCAGTGCGGCTGAGGGGCAAGCGATGCGAACCGGCCGAAAGATCATCTTGGCGCTCATCATCGTGGTCGCGCTTCCGATCCTCTGGCTTGGCTATCGGAGTTTCAGCACGGGATTCAGCGCGAAAGCCGAGCCCAACGCGCTGGAAGTGAGCCTCGCCCGCAATCTCCGCCGCCTCGCCATTCCGGCTTCTCAGCGTGAGATGTCGAATCCCGTGCCCGCGACGCCGGCGGAGCTGGCCCGCGCGCGGTCGCATTTCGCCGACCACTGCGCGACGTGCCATGGAAACGACGGAAGCGGCGACACGGTGATCGGCCGGAACGTGTACCCGAAGGCGCCCGATCTGCGAAAGGAAGAAACGCAGTCGCTGACCGACGGCGAGCTGTTTTTCATCATCCACAACGGCATTCGCTTCACGGCCATGCCGGCCTGGGGGTCGGGGCCGCCCGAGCAAGACAAGGACAGCTGGGGGTTGGTGCATTTCATCCGGCACCTCCCGAAGCTGACCCGCGAGGAGCAGGAGGAAATGCGCCGGCTCAATCCGATGACGCCAAGCGAACGCACCCGAGAAGAGGAATTTCAGAAGTTCCTGCGCGGCGAGGCGGCCGAGCCGCCAGCGGCCCCCGAGCATCACCACTGAGCACAAAGACAGGAAAGGACTGTGGCTATGAAATTGCGCGATGTAAGTCTGGCAGTAATGCTGGCCGCCCTCGCGTCGACCCCGACCTGGGCGCATGAAAACAGTCATTTTGTCACGGGCACGGTGACGGCCGCCGAGATCGATCGGCTGGTGATCAAGGCAAGCGACGGGAAGACGGTATCGCTGTCGCTCACCCCCGAGACGCGGTATCGCCCGAGCGGTGAGAAGACCGGTTCGACGCCGAAGATCGGGGACCGTGTCGTCGTGCAGTTCTCGGACAATGAGGGCAACGGACTTCAAGCGAATGAAGTCCGCTTTTCCACGGTCTCGCCCAAAGGCACGCCGTAGCCGCGGGCAGCAATGGACCTAACGGGGCGAGATGACCGATGAGAGGACTGCTTATTCGGTTCGCCGTCACCGCGACGGCGGTGTTTTTGGCCGGCTACATCGTGCCCGGCATCCACGTGGAGACGCTTGGTGCGGGACTGGCCGCCGCGCTCGTGCTCGCCCTTCTCAATGCCATCGTCCGGCCGGTCCTGTATGTGCTATCCCTGCCCGTGATCATCCTGACGCTCGGCCTGTTCATGGTCATGATCAACGCGCTGCTGCTCGAGCTCGTCGCATGGCTCGTGAAAGGATTCCAGATCGACGGACTCTGGCCCGCGCTGCTCGGCGCCGTACTCATCAGCATCGTGAGCAGCGTGTTGAATCTGTGGGTCTCGGAGCACGGCCGCTGGGAAGTCGCGTACGAACGTCGGCCGCCCCGGATCGTCAATTGATCTGCTCGTCATCCCACTGCTAGAATGTCGGCCGGTATGGCTACGCCGACGCCCGCGGAGACCGCCGTCACTTCGAAACAGACCACGCTCCAGCGCACGCTGACCTCCGCGCTGAATGAACTCGGGCTCGATCCCGCGCTGGTGGCCGTCCAGACAGCGGAAACCGGCCCTTTCATCCCGCAAGTCGTCCGAGGGTTCACGCCGCGCGACACCCAAGCGATTCTCCGCGCCCTCTCTAGCGAAGACCTGCGAGACGCAGCTCCCGCCCACCCGACGGGAGCCGGTGAGGCGGGCGAGGCGGGAGACCGGGTCCTCCGGCTGAAGATGATTACACCGGCGGCGAGGACGCTGCTCGGCGTACCGCTGCGCTATCGCCAGCGGACCTACGGCGTCGTGGTCGTGGGACGGAAGGAATCGACGGCGTTTTCGAAGAAGGAAAAGGCGACCCTCGATTCCGTTGGCGCCGAGATTACGAAGGCCCTGGAACGTGCGTCGTTGTTCGATCAGACCGTCATTTGGACCCGCTCGCTGGTCACCAACGAACCGACCGCCGCACAGCCGATCGAATCGCTCTCAGCCCCTCGCTCCTTTGCGACTCCCGCGACCCAAGAACGCGCCACCGCCCTGCTGCACGAGGCGGGTGAGGCACTGCCTTTCGATCGCGCGTGGATCACCGGGTACGACCCGATTGCGGGGGTCGTCGAAGTGCTCGGGATTTCCGGCGAGATCAAGGGCGACAAGAAGGACTTGAAACCCGGGCAGCGGCTCGCGCTCGAGTCCAGCGCGTCGGGATGGACGGTTCGCCACCGAAAGCCGCGCGTGGATCACGATTTGGCGAGCACCCAGGGACGGTTCCAAGATCACAAGCACCTCTACAAGGATGGGTACCTGTCGGCGATGGTCACGCCGTTCTTCGTCCGCGGCCAAGTCGGCGGCACGATGACGTTCGCGTCAAAAACACCGATGCAGTACAACGTGAGCGACGTGCGCACCTTGGAGCCCTTTCTCGCGAAAGCGGCGGAATTGATCCAATCGCCCGTCGCCCCCGCCCCACCGGTTCAGGCGGGCCAGAGCGATGCGCCACAAGCCTCCCTCGCACCCGTCCCCAGCGAGCCGCTGATTCGAAAGCAGGAGCGCCAGGCCGCTCTCGGCGAGTTCAGCGCCTTTCTCGCCACCGAAATCCGCGAGCCGGTGGCGTCGATTCGAGCGCAACTCGAAGAGGTGACGGCGCCCGGCGTTCTTGATTTCGATTCCCAGACCCGGGTCGAGAACGCGATGCGTGACCTGATTCGGATCGAGGCCATTCTCCATGAGATCCTGGACTTCGCGAAACCGCTCGAACTGAACCGCCGCATTCACCGGATCACCGAGATCATCGAGAATGCCCTCACCGTGGTGGCCACCGATCTCGAAGTCAATCGCATCGTCGTCACGAAGGAGTATCCCGGGTTCCTCAACCCTGTCCGCTGCGATGACGCCAAGATGCAGCAGGTGTTCTTGAGCATTTTCAAGAACGCGCTGGAGGCGATGGCGCCGGGCGGGCATCTGACGATCGAAGTGACCCAACCGCGGGCAAGCCGGCAGGTGCAGATTACGATCAAGAACGATGGGGTCCCGATCCCGACGGAGCATGTCGGCAAGGTCTTTGAGCCATTCTTCACCACGAAACGGGCCGGGACCGGCCTCGGCTTGGCGACGGTGAAAAAAATCGTCGAAGAGCATCAAGGCCATATCTCGATCGCCAGCGGCCCGGGTCAAGGGACGGCGGTCATCATTCGCTTGCCGGCACAGCAACGGCCGCCCTATCGCGGCCGCGGGCGGGGACGCCGTCCACAGCGAAGGCGTTGAGCGGACGGCAGTTTCCCGCCTCTGCTCATCTTGACAGCCATACGGGGGGCAGTTAAGATGGCGCCGGCCTTACTATTTTATAGATTCGGCTCGGTTCGGATGATCCGCATTCACCATTCTTCTCAAAGGAGTGTGCTATGAAGACCTTGTTGAGCCTGGCAGGAGGAATCGGCATCATGGTCTCGGCTTCTTTCGTCTTTGCCAATCCGGCGTTGCTGCCGAAACACCCCGGCTACCCGGGCGCAAACGCACAAAGCCCGGTGACCGGTCAATCCACCTCGAACGACCCCGGCCAGACGAACATGAGCGGCGAGAAGGCGCTGCTCGAAGCGGCGGAGAAGTCGGGCGCCCACACCATGCAGCAATTGCGTCCGGAGACCGGCCGTGATGCGATCGTCAACGAAAACGGCGCGGGCCGCGTGCCGAAGCATCCCGGCTACTATGATTACAAGATCGAGCCGCCGGTCAATTCCGCCACCAAGATCACGGGCGAGCGAACGATCAACTAATCGTCCTCCGCCGAGTCTTTACGAAAGGGAGAAGCTTCGGCTTCTCCCTTTTTGTTTTCCAGCCGTTCTCTTTTCGTCTCCCGCCCTTCGGCAGCGCCCACCGCACGGTGGTATCATAGGACAGCTTCGTCGAGGGCGTGATGCAGACCGCGCACGAAACCGTTCTCCTCCAAGGCCACATCATCGATTCTCTGATCCTGGCAAAGGTGCTCGACACCATTGTCATGATGGGCGGGACCTTCGACCTGCACGATGTGCACATTGGCGCAACCAGGGACCGGCCGTCGCGCGCGAAAATTACGGTGAGAGCGGCCACCCCGGCCTTGCTGCACGACATCCTCAATGCCATTCAGCCGCACGGCGCGACGCTCGAACGCGAGCGCGATTGCACGTACGAGCCCGCCCCGGCCGACGGCATCCTTCCCGACATGTTTTACGCCACGACGCATCTCCCCACTCAGGTCCGGATCAAGGGCGAGTGGATCGACGTTGACGGCATCGAGATGGACGTGGCGATTCGCGTGCACCCCGACCGTCCTGTCGCCCAAGCCGTCCCAATGGCAAACGTGCGGGCCGGCGATCTGATCGTGACCGGCCGTGACGGGATTCGGGTGCAGCCGCTGGAGCGCCCTCAAGAGCGCGACGTGTTCGGCTTCATGGAGGCGCAGATCTCCTCGGAACGCCCGCACGGCCATATCATTCGGGACGTCGCGCGGCGGATGCGGCAGCTCGCCGAGTCACCGAGGGAGCGGGGAACTGTGCTGCTTGCGGGCGGGCCCGCGATCATCCATTCGGGCGGTCGCGATGCGCTGACCTGGCTGATTGACTCGGGCTACATCCAGGTCCTCTTTTGCGGGAACGCGCTTGCCGCGCACGACCTGGAAGCGGCGCTCTTCGGGACCTCGTTGGGCTACGCGCTCACGGCCGGACGGGCGGTGCCGCACGGCCACGAGCACCATTTGCGGACGATCAACCGGATTCGCGCAATCGGCAGCATCGAACGCGCCGTGGAGAGTGGGCTTGTGACGGAAGGGATCATGGCGGCATGCGTGCGCCGGCGCGTGCATGTCGTCCTGGCCGGGACGATCCGCGACGACGGCCCGCTCCCGGGCGTGATCACCGATTCGGTCCAGGCACAAGCGGCGATGCGGGCGTCGCTGCGTGACGTCAAGCTCGCCCTGCTCGTCGCGTCCACGCTCCATTCGATCGCCACAGGGAATTTACTGCCGGCTACGATTCCGACGGTCTGTGTCGACATCAATCCCGCCGTGCCGACGAAGCTCACCGACCGTGGCAGCTTTCAGGCCGCCGGGCTGATCATGGATGCCGCCTCCTTCTTGCGCGAGCTGGCCAGGGAGTTGGGGTGGAAACCATGAGTCGACTTCTGGTGTGCCCGCCGGATTATTTCGGGATTGAGTACGAGATTAATCCGTGGATGCGCGTGTCGAATACGGCCGACCGCGACCGCGCGCGCCGGCAGTGGGCGGGATTGGCGCACGAATTGGAGCACGTGATCGGGGCGCAGCTCGAGCGGATGACGCCGGTCCCCGGCCTTCCCGACATGGTGTTCACGGCGAATGCGGGGGTCGTCCAGGGACAACGCGCCGTTCCCAGTCGGTTCCGCCATCCGGAACGCCAACGGGAGGAACGGCATTTCGAGCAATGGTTCCGCGAGCACGGGTACGAGGTGAGTCTGTTGGAGAAAGGCGTCTTCTTCGAAGGCGCCGGCGATCTGTTGGGGTTTTCCGATGTCTGGTTCGGCGGCTATCGACAGCGGAGCGACATCCGCGCGTACACGCCCTTGAGCGAAATCTTCCAGCGCGAGATCATCCCCGTCGAGCTGATCGATGCGCGCTTCTACCATCTCGACACGTGCTTCTGCCCCCTGAGCGGCGGGGAACTCCTCTTCTATCCCCCGGCCTTCGATCCCTACGCGCAAACGGTGATCTCGGAGCGCATCGCCAAGGATCGGCAGATTATCGTGCCGGAGCACGAGGCGCTAGAGTTCGCCTGTAACGCCGTGTGCGTCGGCCGGCACGTCGTGCTGCCGCTCGGCTGTCCGGATACCGAGCAGCGGCTTCGGGAACGCGGCTACACGCCTCATCCGCTTCCGCTCGACGAGTTCAAGAAAGCCGGGGGCTCCGCCAAATGCCTCACATTGGCGCTGTGATGGCGTTCATCGTCCAGAGACTCTTGTCGGTTCACGATCAACGTCCTTTTCCCCGAAACAGCCACGAGAAATAGAGGCCGGCGACCGCGATCGTCGTCACCTCCACCGTCAAGAGCAGCCGGCTCACGATGCCGGCACCTCCGCGCGCGCTGCTCGGCGCATCGAGGATGAAGTGAAATCCTAGAAACTCGGCCGGCTCACCGGCCGGGCTTTCCCAGGGTGGAACGAGAAGCGCCGCGATGAGCACCGCGACCATGACGTAGAGAATCGGAAGGTTCAAATCTTCGCCGGCATGGCCGTCCGACCGACCCCTCAGCGCCGCGCCACAGTGATTGCAGAAGCGCGCTTCTGGTTCCATTCGGTGTCCGCACGACGGACACTGCATGAGCGACTCCCTTCCGCCATCGTACGCCGTTGACGATGGAAAGACGAGCGGCCAGGGTGACGGCTCTCGCTCGTTTTGACAGCTTCGCGTGACGACTCCTATAATTCGACGCTTCGTACCTGGCTTGGAATGAATCACACACCACAGCGCGTATCAGTGATCGGCGCGGGAGCGTGGGGCACGACACTCGCCCGCCATCTGGCGCTCACCGGTGCATCCGTCCGACTTTGGGCATACGAGCAGGACGTCGTCGACACGATTCGGAACGAGCGGGAAAACACGCTTTTCCTTCCGGGCATTCCGCTTCCGCCCTCGCTGACCGCAACGGTGTCATTGTCCGAAGCCGTGGCCGATTCCGTCTTCACCATCTTTGCCGTGCCTTCCCATGCCGCCAGGGCGGTCTTGCAACGAATGGTGACATCGATCCCACCGCAGCACCCGATCATCATCGCGACAAAGGGCATCGAGGAGGACAGCCTGAAGCTGATGACACAGGTCATGGAAGAGGTCCTGCCGAACACGCTGCACGCCGGATTAACGGTGCTGTCCGGACCGAGCTTCGCATTGGAGGTCTGTCGCGGCACACCGACTGCGACGGTACTGGCAGGCAAGGCGCTGGAAACCGTCCGGCACCTGCAATACGCCCTGCTCACGCCGCTGTTTCGCGTCTATGCCGGTTCAGATCTCATCGGCGTGCAATTGGGTGGGGCATTGAAAAACGTCATGGCGATCGCGGCCGGCGTCGTCGATGGCTTGCAACTTGGCCACAATGCACGCGCCGCCCTCATCACACGCGGTCTCGCCGAAATGGTGCGCCTCGGCGTGGCGATGGGGGCGGACCCGCGGACCTTCTATGGGCTCTCGGGCGTCGGAGACCTTGTGCTCACGTGCACCGGGCCGTTGAGCCGCAACTATACGGTCGGGCTGCGGTTGGGTCAGGGACACAAACTCGCCGACATTCTGAAGGACAGCCACGCCGTGGCCGAAGGCGTCAGGACGTCGCGTGCGGCGGCCGGCCTCGCCTCTCGGTTCAACGTCGAGATGCCGATTGTGCGGGAAGTGTCTGGGGTGCTCTTCGAAGGGACGTCACCGCGGCAAGCCGTGACCCATCTGATGGAACGGGCGGCGAAGGAGGAAGGATGATGCATGTTCGAGGTTCCGAAGTTCGAGGTTGTCAGATCCGGAACGGCATGAAGTGAACGGCGGCCTTCGCGATGCATCAATCCACGCTCCAAAAGCTGTTGACGGCGCTACAGGAAGGGAAGGTTTCGGTCGACGCCGTCATCGAGCGCTTGCGGTCCCTGCCATTCGAAGACCTCGGGTTCGCCGCCGTCGATCATCACCGTGCCATTCGGCAAGGCTTCCCGGAAGTCATCTTCTGTGAGGGCAAGACGCCGCAACAAATTACCGGCATCGCCCGTCGCCTCCTGCACGCTCACCCGACGCTCTTGGCCACGCGCGTCACGCCGGAAGCCGCCCGAGCGTTGGAGAAGTTGGACCGGCGTGCGGTGTACCACGAATCGGCCCGCGTGGTCGCCATCCAAAAGCGCAGCCAGGCCTTGCACGGCGATATTCTTATCGTCTCGGCGGGCACGTCGGATATTCCGGTGGCCGAAGAAGCGCGCATAACGGCCGAGGTGATGGGAAGCTGTGTCGAGACGATCTACGATGTCGGCGTCGCCGGCATCCATCGTGTCTTCAGTCGACACGAACGGCTGCTGAAGGCCCGTGTCGTAATCGTGGTCGCCGGCATGGATGGCGCGCTGCCCAGCGTCATCGGGGGCTTGGTCGATTGCCCCGTGATCGCGGTACCGACGAGCCGCGGCTATGGCGCAAGTTTCGGCGGTCTCGCCGCCCTGCTCACGATGCTCAATTCCTGCGCCGCGGGGGTGGGGGTGATGAACATCGATAACGGCTTCGGCGCCGCCTGCCTGGCGCATCGAATCAACATGCTGGGGGAGAAGCCGTGAATCGTGATGTCCGTTGCGTCCGTTTGGTCCGTTGGATCCGCTCAGTCGGTTGGGATCGTTGCCCTCTGTTAATCCGCTAACGGACTGAACGGACCTAACGGAATTAACGGTTAACGTTCCTTACTTCACCATCACCGTGCCGCGCTTCGGCCATGAGACCATATGGGTGCGCGGGCCGTTCTCGCCGACGGTCAACAATTTTGCGCGAATCTCGTAGCTGTACTCACCGCCGTGCGCTACCTCCTTCGCCTGATCGAGGCCATCCCAACTCAGCGTGACCTCGATGCGCGACTTCCGTTCGGTGGCCGCCGGTGTGGCGGTCATCCCCTCGCCCGCCTCCGCGACCGGCTGGCGGCTGCTCAGAAATCGCATGGAGCGCATCGATGGTGAGCTGATGAGGGATGAGACCTCGAGCAGTGCACCGAGATCGATCTCCTTTGGTAATTCAATTTGAATCATAAAATCCAATGTGCCGCTTCCAGCCGTATACGGATTGGGCGTGAGGACGACGGAGAGGATGCGAAGCTCGGGGGGGATGATCGGACGCGCCTTTCGTTTCGCCGCAAACACCGCGGATGCCGAGGAGAGAGCAAGAATGACGCAGAGACCGATGATCGTCAGAGAGTGGGCTGATGCGGCGCGACGAGGATTGTGTGGTCGTATGAGCCGCTGTATGTCGGTAAGGGATCGGGAGAGCCGTACGCGGTGGTGCATGCGGTGAGCCGACTGAAAACCCCCAAAAGCCGGTTGTGGATAGCACAGCACACGGGTGGTGTCAATGACGAGGCAGTGCGGCGAAGACGCTTTTGGTCCGCCGCGGCGTTTGTTAAGATGAGCCCCCGTTTACGGTAGACGGCATCCGACTATGTCGCACCTGCACTTCGATTGCTTCTCGGGCATCAGCGGCGATATGACGCTGGGCGCGCTCGTGGACGCCGGGCTGTCATTGAAGGAGCTGACGCGCGCGCTCAAAGCGGTTCCGGCCGGCGGGTATCGCCTGCAATCGCGACAGGTGACGCGAGCCGGTCTCCACGCCACGAAAGTCGATGTGCTGATCGAAACAGGCTTTGACCGACCTCTCTCGCTTCGGCGCATTCACCGCCTGATCAAGGTCAGCCGCCTGCCGCCGCCAGTCAAGGATCAGAGCGTGTCCGTCTTCGAGCGACTGGCCGAGGCGGAAGGCATCGCGCATCGCGTCAAGACCGACGACGTGACGTTTCATGAGGTGGGCGTGATCGACTCGTTGATCGATGTGATCGGCTCGCTCTTGGGCTGCCACTTACTCGGCGTGACGCGCGTCACCGCCTCGGCCGTCAACCTCGGGAGCGGATTCGTCGAGACCGCGCATGGCCGATTGCCGGCTCCCGGCCCGGCCGTGGCGGCGCTTGCACGCGGCATCCCGGTCTATAGCGCCGGGCCGACGCGCGAGTTGACGACCCCGACCGGGCTCGCGTTGCTCCGGACCCTGACCGAGGAGTTTGGTCCCATGCCGCTCATGAGGCCGGCCCGCGTCGGCCATGGCGCCGGCACCGCCGATCCCAGCGGGTGGCCGAACGCCTTGCGAATCTTCCTCGATGAATCGCCGTCGCTCATCTCGGCGACGAGGGATACGATCGTGGTTCTCGAAACCAACCTCGACGACGTCAACCCACAGACGTATGAGACGACGGTCGAGCGGATGTTTGCCGCGGGCGCCGTCGATGTGCTGCTCACGCCCGTGATTATGAAACGAGGCAGACCGGCGATTCTGCTGACAGCACTTGCGTCGCCCGCCAAAGTGGAAGCAATCGTGGCGGTGATCTTAAAGGAGACGAGCACGCTCGGCGTGCGCGTACAAGAGATGACGCGGTACGTCGTCCCCCGCCGGATGGAAGCGATTTCCGTACGCGGCGCGGTGGTTCACATGAAGATCGCCGACCTCGGGAACGGCCGTACAAAGGCGGCGCCCGAGTATCAGGATTGTAAACGGATCGCGGAGCAGACGGGCACGCCGGTCCGGGAGATCATGGAGGAAGCGCTGCTGCGGTGGCGGCGAACCGCGGCCGTCAAACGAAAGGGGAAGGCCTAATGCCGTTGCGTGCCGCCGCTCGTTCCTCATCATGACGATTCTACTGTACGTCCTGCTCTTCTTCGCATCCGTCGTCGTCACCCTCGGCGGGTGCGCGCTCTTTACCAACGGCATCGAGTGGCTGGGGAAGCGGCTGAAGGTCCCCGAAGGGGCGGTCGGGAGCGTCTTTGCCGCCGTGGGGACGACACTTCCCGAGACGTCGATCCCGATTATTGCGATCTTCTTCGGGACCGGGGAGGAACGCACCGCCGTCGGACTCGGGGCCATCCTCGGTGCCCCGTTCATGCTCAGCACGCTCGTGCTCCCGATCCTCGCCGTTCTGCTCGTGCTGTACGCACGGCTCGGGAAACGCCACGCCGCCTTCAAAGTGAACTATCGCGAGGTGCGGGTTGATCTGCAATTCTTCTTGATCGCCTATGGACTCGCCATGGCGTGCGTGTTCATCCAGGTGACGCTCGTGCGCTATGCCGTCGCCGCGATGCTGATCCTCATGTACGGTGTGTACATGAAGACCAAATTTGCGGCCGACCACGACGACGACGTGGTGCTGGAGCCGCTCTACCTCGCCAGAAAGGCCCAGCGGCCATCGTATCTCTTGATCGGCATCCAGGGCGCCATTGGGCTGATCGGACTGGCCGGTGGCGCTCATTTGTTCGTCACGGCCGCGAAAGCGCTGGCCACGGAGCTGAACGTGTCGCCCTTGCTGCTCGCGCTCTTGATCGCGCCGCTGGCCACGGAACTGCCGGAGATGTCCAATAGCTTCTTGTGGCTCTATCAGAAGAAGGACACGCTTGCGGTCGGGAACGTCACCGGCGCCATGGTCTTCCAAGGCACCTTTCCCGTCTCGGTCGGCTTGATCGGCACCAACTGGGATCTGGGCCCGACGGCGCTCGGCGCCATGGGGCTGGCCTTGCTGGCCGTCGGCCTGAGCTTCGCTCAGCTTCTCTGGGGTGGCCACTGGCGGCCATGGCTGATCGCCGGAAGCGCGGCTCTCTACGTGGCCTTCACTGTGTACGTGTATGCGGCGTAAAGATCAGACCAAGACGGGCACCCGACGATTCGGGACGCGCTCCGCAAGACACGGCCGGCTCACCATCTCGCCGGCGCGCCCAAACGTGGCCTCACTTATTCGTGACGCCGGGCGCCTCAGCACTCAGCACGCAGCACTCAGCACTGATCGTCCTATCCTTGGCATCACGATGGGGGATCCGGCGGGGATCGGCCCGGAGGTCATTGCGAAGGCTGTCACCGAGGGCCGAATCACGACCATGTGCCGGCCGATCGTCATCGGCTCCCGCCCGGTAATGGACACGACGATCCGATCGCTACGCCTGTCGATCAAGACCGTCCCCGTCGCAGGACATGGTCTTGTGGTTCGCCGAGGCGAATTGCCGGTCCTGGACCCGCTCGAACGGCCGCTTGGGAGGTTTCACCTGGGAACCGTCTCGGCCAACACCGGCGCGGCCTCCGTCGCCTTCATCTTAAAAGCGGTACAGCTTGCGGAAAGCGGCTGTGTGGATGCGATCGTCACCGGCCCGATCAACAAGGAAGCCATTCACCTCGCCGGTTATCACTATCCCGGACACACGGAACTGCTCGCGGACGTGACGAAGAGCAAGGAGGCCGGGATGATGATCGTCGGTGGACCGCTCAAGATCATGTTCGTCACGACCCACGTCGCGATCCGTGACCTGCCTCCCATGCTCACGACCGCCCGCGTGCTTCGCGCGATTCGGCTCGCCGAGCGTGGCATGAGAGAATATTTTCGCATCAAGCGGCCCCGGATCGGTGTCGCGGCACTCAATCCGCACGCCGGGGAAGGGGGCTTGTTCGGCACGGAAGAGCAACGCATGATTGCGCCAGCCTGCCGCCGTGCAAGACGACTCGGGATTACCGCGACCGATCCCATGCCGGCCGATACGCTCTTTGGCAAGGCGGTACGAGGCGAGTTTGACGCGGTCGTCGCCATGTTTCACGATCAAGGCCTGATCCCGCTCAAGACCGTCGCCTTCGGCACCTGCGTGAACGTGACCATCGGCTTGCCCATCATTCGCACCTCGGTCGATCATGGGACAGCCTTCGACATCGTGGGGAAGGGCATCGCCGATCATGGAAGCCTCGTCCACGCTATCAGCCTCGCTGCACAACTCGCCAAAGGGAGGAGGACGACGGCATGAATGACGGATCGTCCGCGCTGGCTCTCCTGGAGCGCCAGATTCAGGAACTCGACAAGATTTATCGGCAGGCCGCGCAAGACCTCAACACCGTGCGCGGACATGAACGGTTGAAAGCCTGGAAGAGCAGCACCGTCTCCTTGTTGGCGACCCACCTCGGCGAAGCGGAAGCGCGCAAGTTTACCGCACTCGCCCCCGGCCCGTCGTTTACCAACGACCTCCTCGAAGAATTGAGCGACGCGATCGAGCCGTACCGCAATTTTCTAGTCGCGCTGGCCGCCAAGCTGAAGAAAGCGCCCTGAGGGCATGAGTCCCACTGCCCCTCCGCCGCGGACGCATCTCGGGCAGCACTTTCTCACCGATCCCAACATCGTGCGGAAGATTGTTGCCGTGGCGGCGATTCGGCCGGACGAAACCGTGCTGGAGATCGGACCCGGCCGCGGCATCCTGACGGCCGCGCTGTGCGACGCGGCGGCTCGCGTGATCGCCGTCGAACTGGACGCCCGGCTTGCCGACTACGTACGGCAGACACTCGGTCATCGTTCCAATCTCGAGATCCGGCAAGGCGACGCGCTTGCCTTTGACTATGACTTCCTGCCCGTCGGGACGGTCGTCGTCGCCAATCTGCCGTACTACATTTCGACTCCGCTCCTCTTCGCACTGTTTGAGGCGCGGCATCGGATCGACCGCATGGTCGTGATGCTGCAAACGGAAGTCGCGCGCCGGCTCGTCGCGACCCCGGGGAGCAAGGAGTACGGTATCCTGTCCGTGCTTTGCCACTTCTGGACCATCCCGACGATCGCCTTTCAGGTTTCCAGGAACTGCTTTCATCCCAAGCCGGACGTCGAATCAGCCGTCATGGCACTCGCCGTCCGCCCGGAGCCTCCGGTCGAAGTCCATGATGAGTCCCATTTCGTCCGCGTCGTCCGCGCCGCCTTCGCCCACCGCCGGAAAACCATCGCCAACTCCCTCCGCACGGAAGGCTTCCCAGCAGATGCCGTCACCGCCGCCCTTGCACAAGCCCACATCATCCCAACCCGCCGCGCCGAGACGCTCTCCCTCGAAGAGTTCGCCGGGCTCGCAAACGGACTAAGACAGTGCTGAGTGCGTTCTTTCTTCTATCTCTCTCCCTCCTCCAGAAGTGATCTTTTATCAAATGAGGTCGGGAGGGACCGGAGGTCGTCCGCACTGCGCGCACCTTCTCACCCGCCCGCCCCGGCGCGCCGGGACACGCCTTTCCCCGTGCGAGCACCTTTCCTACGTGCGTGTTTCGCGCGCACTCCTCTTTTTTCGTCTCTCCCTCCCCAACACAAGTGAATGCTTCCGTTACTGGAGGGGCGGGGCGACAGGCCGCCCCACCTGCGCGCGTCGAACGAGCACATTCTGATCGTGCGCGTTCCGCGAGCACAGGGCGGCCTATCGCCCTGCCCCTCCTCTCCCACTTTCTTTGAATTCAATTTCACTTGTGTTACCATCCCGCGCTATGGGTCTTTCCACCACGGCGAAGCGCGGTGACGCTCGCGGTGTGTCTCGCCAGTCTTCCCATCTGCAGCACGAAGTCCTCGGCGTCGTCCTCATCACGCTGAGCCTGCTCGTGCTCTTGAGCCTGCTCTCGTTTGCGCCGACCGATGTCTCCTTCTTCACAGCGGGACCGCCGCCCGGTCCGGGTCAACCGCACGCGACTCGGAACATGATCGGCACGGTGGGCGCTTCGATGGCGACGGGACTCTTTTGGCTGATCGGGGCTGCCGCCTATCTGCTGCCGGTCTTGCTCGCCGTGGTGGGAATCCGATCGTTCCTGCACGGTGCATTGGATGTCACCGTCCGCAGTGGTGTCGCTTCGGCGGCCGCGATTCTGTTCCTCAGCGGCCTGTTGGACCTCGAGGTCATCGGCGTCCCGACGTTCTCCGGCGGCTTCATTTATAAGGGCCTGGCAGGCGGCGTCTTCGGCGAGTTGCTCGCCGGCATCCTTCGCGATTACTTTGCGAACACGGGCGCGCATATCCTGATCTTGGGTGGATTGATCGTCTCGTTGCTGTTCGCCACGCCCGTCTCGCTCAGCATGCTCGCTCGCCGTGTGCCTGAATGGTGGGTCTCGCTCTGCGAAACCGTCGCCGCCGTGTTACCGGAGAAGGTGGAGCAGCCGGGCACCCGGAAAAAGACACGGCCCAAGCCGGTCAAGATCAATCGAGCCGACAGCACGGCTGAGAACGACGCCCAGCCGGACGCGCCGCCGCTCCCAATGCCGACCATGCCGACGGTGAAGGCGGCAAGCAAAGCGGCCCCCAGCGATGAGGAATCAACCGACGTGCCGCTTGAAGTGCCGGTCCATGCGGCAGCCTCAGGCTATATTCTGCCCGACCCTCGCCGGCTGCTGAGTGACCTCCCCTCTGAAGCCGCGCGCATGACCGACGACGAGCTGAAGGCTCAAGCCGATGTCCTCAGCCGCGCCCTGCTGAGCTTCGGAATCGAGGGGAAGGTGACGGAGATCCATCCGGGCCCCGTCGTGACCATGTATGAGTTCGAGCCGGCCCCCGGCGTCAAGGTCGCGCGGATCGTGAACCTCAGTGACGACCTCGCGCTCGCGCTCAAGGCCGCTAGCCTCCGGATCGTCGCCCCGTTGCCGGGAAAGTCCGTCGTCGGAGTGGAAGTCCCGAATCGGCAACGCGAGACCGTCTCGTTAAAAGAAGTGATTTTGAGTGACGCCTATGCGCATTCGCGCTCCAAACTGACCTTGGCGCTGGGTAAAGATATCTTCGGCACGCCGGTGGTGGCCGACTTGAAGTCAATGCCGCATCTCTTGGTCGCGGGGGCCACCGGCGCCGGCAAGAGCGTCGGCCTCAATACGATGCTCCTCAGCCTCCTGTTCAAGGCAAAGCCCGACGAGGTCAAGCTGCTGCTGATCGATCCGAAGATGCTCGAGCTGCAAGCCTACGAAGGCGTCCCGCATTTGCTCCGCCCGGTGATCACCGACGCAAAATCGGCGAACCGCGGATTGGGTTGGGTCGTTCAGGAAATGGAGCGTCGCTACAAGTTGCTCGCCGATGCCGGCGTCCGCAACATCGACGGCTATAACCGGCGACTGGCCGACGCGCATGGAGCTCATGGTCCGCGGCATCCCGAGCAGACCGAACTGCCGATGGAGTTCGCGAGCGAGGAGGAGCGCCTGTCGGCCGGTGAGACGACGGAGGGCCAAGCTCGCCCCACCCCGCCCTCGCCGCTGCCGTACATCGTCGTGATGATCGACGAGTTGGCGGACCTGATGATGGTGGCGCCGAAGGAAGTCGAGGATAAGATCGCGCGGCTTGCGCAAATGGCGCGGGCGGCGGGCATTCATCTGGTCCTCGCCACGCAGCGGCCGTCGGTCGATGTGCTGACCGGCCTCATCAAGGCCAACTTTCCCGCCCGAATTTCGTTTCAGGTCTCCTCGAAGACCGACTCGCGCACGATTCTCGATGCCAACGGCGCCGAGGCCTTGCTCGGGCGTGGCGACATGCTGTATCTCGCCTCGGGCACCGGCCGGCTTGCGCGACTGCACGGGTCGTTCGTCCCCGATGAGGACGTGCGACAGGTCGTAGAGTTCGTGAAGAAGCAGGCGCTCCCCACGTACAACGAGGCGCTCCAAGCGATCCGCCAGGAAGAGGCCGCGGAGGAGCAAGCCAAGGACGAGCTCTATGAGCAGGCGAAGGATCTGGTGCTGACGTCCGGACAGGCGTCCGCTTCGCTGATCCAGCGCCGGCTGCGCGTCGGCTATCCGCGCGCGGCACGGATGATCGAACGCATGGAGGAGGAGGGGATCGTCAGCGCGGCCGGCCGCGACGGACGGCGCGAAGTGATCGGGCGGCGGGGGCCGGTGGGAGAGGCGGAAGGGTGAAGATGGATGGGACGAAGTTCTCCGCTCCCGCGCCTCCCCGAGCGACCCGCTCGGACTCGGGTGAGCGGAAGCCTTCGGAAATTCCCTCGCGGACTCGGTCAGTTTCCGCTTTCCTTCTCACCCGAGTCACGGCGGGGTCCCGCTCGTCCGGCAACGTCCGCTCCGAACTTCGTCCCACCCATCTTCACGGAGGGAAGAGAAGATGGAAACTCCTCCTGTTGCTCCCGTTCCTCATTCTAATTCCTTCCTGGACTGTCATAATCTTCGCGGCTGACGAGGGGAAGGAGGAGAAGGCGGCGAAGGAGATACGGGAGGCGGTCAAGAAGCTGCAGGCGCGGTATGAGCAGACGAAGGATTTACAGGCGGACTTCGAGCAGACGACGCGGATCGAGGGCTTTGCGACGCCGTTGAAGTCGAGCGGCAGGATGATGATCAAGAAGCCGGGGCTGTTGCGGTGGGATTATCGCGAGCCGAACGTCGAGGAGATCTACGTCAACCGCAACGACGTGATGATGTACGTACCGGAGCACAAGCAGGTGCTCGTCGGTAAACTGACACAGATGGCGGCCTCGCAGGCGCCCCTCCAACTGTTGCAGGGCGTGGCGAAGATCGAGGAGGAATTCGAGGTCGAGTCGTCGCGCGGTGGAGAGCGGGGCGAAGGCGGCCTCCCGCTCCTCACGCTCATCCCCAAGGCGTCGCAGTCCGACCCGACCCGCACCGTGTTGCGGATCGTGCTTGAACTGCAGCCGAAGACGTACTACATCAAGACCGTGACGATTCACGAGGTCAGCGGAAACATTTCGACGTTTCGCTTTACGAATCTCAAGCCGAATAGCGGGTTGAATGCCTCGCTGTTCGACTTCACACCGCCGCCCGGCGTGGAGGTCGTCAAAGCACCGTCGCTGAGCCCGCCATGAGACGTTTCCGGGTTCAGGATTGACGAGGAGACCATGATCGCATCGCCGACAGAGGAACTTTCCGACGCGGTTCACTCCGCGGTGCACGCGCTCGACGGTGAGCGGGTCCGCCGTGAGTATTGGGAGCAGAATGAGTTCATCTGTCTTCCCAAATTCCTTCCGCCTGCGGTGGTGGAAGACTGCCTGGTTCCCGCCGTGCTGAAGATGAAGCCGAAGCTCAATCGGAACTACATTCCGGGCCACAAGAAGGGCGGAAGCGTGAGCTACTTCCTGCTCCGCAAGGAGGCGCCCGTCTTTCTTTCTCTCTACCGGTCGCCCGCCTTCATGAATTTTCTGAACCAACTTGTCGGGGCGAATCTGATGCTGTGCCCCGACAACGATCCGCATGCCTGCGCGCTGTACTATTACACGGAGCCCGGGGATCACATCGGGTACCACTACGACACGTCATACTACAAAGGCGCCCGCTATACCGTTCTCCTCGGCCTGGTCGATCGCGCGCCGTCCTGCAAGCTCGTGTGCCAGCTCTACAAAGACGACCCGTCAAGAACGATGAAAGAGTTGTCGCTGTCCACGGAACCCGGCACGATGGTGATCTTCAACGGCGATAAGCTCTGGCATGCCGTGACACCGTTGGGGCAGGGCGAGGAGCGCGTGGTCCTGACGCTCGAATACGTGACGAATCAGGAGATGGGGCCGTTCAAGCGGATGTATTCGAACCTCAAGGATGCGTTCGGCTACTTCGGCCTGAAGGGAATCTTAGAAGGGATAAGGGGTAGATGAAACCGAGGTAAGAGGGAGAGCCCATACCCCCTTACCCCATACCCCTCTACCCCATCTTTCACACCGCAAATTGATCCCGCATGAGCACGTGCTGATCGACCGACTTGCGAACCACGGTCAGGAGCTCATCCTTGGACACCGGCTTCACGAGATAGTCGCGGACTCCCTGTCGCATCAACGCCACCGCGAGTTCGACGTCGGGGTATCCCGTCATGACGACGACGGGGACGGAAGGATACTGCCGGCGAAAATAGAGAATCGCTTCCTTGCCATTGATCTTCGGCATCCGGATATCGCAGAGGATCGTGTCGACCATCAACGGATTGTCGCCGGAGTTGAGCAACTCGATCGCCTCGCCTCCGTGTGCCGCTTCGACGACCTCGTACCCCTCCTTGGCCAGAATGAGCGAGAGTGGCTTTCGCACCTGCGCCTCATCGTCCACGATCAAGATTCTGCCTTGCCGAGGTCCAAACGCTTCGCGCATCGGTGTCACCATCGCACCCTCCTTTACTCCGTCCCAGAGCGAAAATGCATGGTGAAGCACGTCCCTTTGCCTTCTTCGCTGTCGACGGTGATTCGCCCACCATATTTCGCGACAATTTTGTAGACAATGCTCAACCCCAGGCCGGTCCCTTTGCCCGGGTCCTTCGTCGTGACGAAGGGATCGAAAATTTTGCTGAGCAACGGCTTCGGGATGCCGCATCCGGTATCTGCGATGGACACGCAGACGCCTCCGTCTTCAGGCGCGGTGCACAAGGTCAAGCGCCCTTGCCCATCCATCGCCTCGACGGCGTTGCTGATGACGTTCACGAACACCTGGTCGATCTCGGTCCGCCGCGCGCGGAACTTCGGCGTCGGTTGAAAATCCGTCACCACCTCCACCTTTCCGAATTGCGGGCACCGCTGCACGAGCTTCACGGCCTCCAACAGCCGCTCCCGCACGTCCACGTCCATCTCGCTGTCCCGTGACGCCGGTCGCGCGTAGCACGCAAAATTCTTCACCACCATGCCGACGTGTTCGGAGTAGCGAACGATGTCGCGTGCATACTCCTTCACCTTCTCGGGATCGTCCTCGCAGAGAATGATTTCGGCCATGCCGAGGATCCCCTGCACGGGGTTGTTGATCTCGTGCGCCACCCCGGAGACAAGGGTCCCCAGGCTCGCGAGTTTCTCGGCCTGGATCAATTGATCCTGCAGTTGGCTCTGCTCGGTCACGTCCCACAGCACGACGCCGACCTGCTGTCGATCATCCTGAGTGAGGGTGACGGGAAAGAGCCGATAGCGAAAGATACGCTTCCCGACTTTCACCTCGCGCTCGGTCACCCGCGTCGCGTGATGATCCTGAGTTCGAAGATTGGCGACCAGCCGCTCCCACTGCTCGGAGGTGAGGGGCAGGACTTCGGACAACCGGCTGCCGACGAGCGTGCCGTGCTCGGATTGAAACGATTGGACCGCCAAGGGATTGGCATAGACGATGCGCTGCTCGGCATCGACGATCAAAATCAGACACGGCAGCGACACCATGATCGCGTCAAGCTTGTCGTAGGCGTGCCTGAGCGCCTTCTGCGCATGCCGTCGTTCACAGAATTGACCGATTTGGCTCCCGAGCGAGGCGAGAATCTCGAGCAACGTCTCGTCCATCTCGCGCGCGTCGCGACTGAAGAATTCCAGCGCGCCCAGCGCATGACCGTGCAGCATGATCGGAAAGGCCAGACCCGCCTTCAGTCCGGCCCGTGCCGCCATTGCCGCTCGAGGAAAATTCGAGTCCGTGGTGACATCCTCGATCCACACCGGCTGACCGCTCGCCCACACTCGCCCCGGTAACCCCTCCCCCTTCTCAAAACGCCGGCCTTGGGTCGCGTCGATAAAGGGACCGACGTCGAGACCCGGACTGTGCCAAAGCTCCTCGCAGTGGATCTGTTGTTCGGCTTCGTCGGCGATCCACAGGACGCCGACATCCCAGCTCAGCCCCTCGCAGATCGCCTTGACGATTTTCGGCGCGGCTTCCGGCAAGTCCATGGCTTCGGCGAGGAGCCGCGTCACCGCGTATTGCGCCGCCTGCCGCTGCTCGATGATCTTGTGATGCGTGATACATTCGGCGATGCCGGCGATGCGCGTCACTCGCCCCTGCTCGTCTCGAATGGGAAAGGCGCGATCGCGGATCCATCGAATCGTGCCATTTGGCTGGACGATCCGATACTCCTCGTGAAATGCGCCGCTGGCTTGTTTGGACAGGGCGGCGATCACCCGGTTGCGATCATCGGGATGGATGGCATCCAACCAGGCGGACGCGTTCGCATAGAGAGCCGCGCGCGACTGTCCCCACAGTTTTTCATAGGCCGGGCTCACGTAGAGCAGCTCGCCTTGATCCGCATTGGTCAGCCAAAACACCTCTTCGATATTTTCCGCCAACTGGCGAAAACGCTCTTCGCTCCCGCGTAGGGCCGCCTCGGCGCGCTTCCGTTCGGTGATATCCCGAATAATGCCGCCGAAACTCATCTTGTTGTCGCCGGTCTTCCAGATCGCGAGCGACAGCTCCAGCGGAAACTCGGTGCCGTCCTTTCTCAAGCCGAAAAGCTCGAGCGTCTTGCCGACGAGGGCCGATTGCCCGTTCGCCTTGACCCGCGCGATCCCGCGCTCATGCGCCTCGCGAAAACGGGGCGGCATGATACAGGTGAGCGGCTGCCCGACGACCTCCTGCGCCGTGTAAAGAAACATCCGGGTGGCGCTCGCGTTCCAGAACACGATGCGCCCATCGTCTCCGGCCACGATGATCGCGTCCGATGTCGACTGCACCACCGACCGGAATCGCTCCTCGCTCTCGCTGAGCGCCGACACCGCCGTATCGGCCATGACCGACAGCGCTCGGACGTCGCACGCCCGTCGCACCATCGCCTTCAGCCCGGTGGCGTTGTACGGCTTCACAATGGACGCAAAGGCGCCCTTCGTCAGCGGGGCCACCGTGTGCCGTTCACTCATGTGACCGGTCAGGATGATGACCGGCAGTTGAGGATCGACCTCGTGCACCTCGTTGAGGACGGAGTGGCCGTCACGATCGGGCAACCCGATATCGAGGAGGACGGCGCTGTACCGCCGACGCCGCACGCAGTTGATGCCCTCGTTGCCGGTGCTCACCGTATCGACGACGTAGCCTTCATGCTCGAGCATGTCCTTGATGGCTTCACGAATATCGACGTCGTCGTCCACGACGAGGACCGAGGCCGCGCCCCCGCTCGCTGTCTGTGTATTCATGGTCCCCTCTCGGGGGCTCGGACGCCCCTTCGTTTATGGAACAGCAAGGTCAGTGCCATCCCAGTCTAGCCGCCGGGCGCTTTCAATTGCACACGGTGGGAGCGCGATTCGTGATATTCCACCCTAAGACCATCCGACTCGATCGCGGACCCCGTATCGGATTGCATACGCCCATTATCCCCCTGGATACGCCCCTTCATCTCTCGTAGTCAAATGGAACGAGCGAGCGGGATCGTGAAATAGAACCGGCTGCCGCGGCCCGGCGTGCTTTCGACCCAAATCTTTCCCCCGTGCAGCTCGACCAAGCTCTTCGTGATGGCAAGGCCCAACCCGGCCCCGCGCTGCTCGACCTGCACGCTCTCGCCTCGGTAAAAGCGTTCAAAAATCTTCGACTGCTCGCCCGGCGGAATACCGGAGCCGGTGTCGGCGACGCAGAACTCGGCGAACTGATCATCTCGCCGCCGGGCCTCGACGGTGATCTTGCCGCCGTGCGGGGTAAACTTGACCGCGTTCTGAATCAGGTTGGTGAGAATCTGATGGAGCTTGTCGCGATCCGCGAGAATGCTCATCGCCCCTCCGAGATCGGCCGTTCGCAGCGCGATCGATTTGCTTTGAGCCAGAGGCTGCAACGCCTCGTTGATCTCGTTCACCAGCTCTGTCACCGGTACGGGCGTCAACGACAACTCAACGCGGCCCGCCTCGATGCGGGAGAGGTCGAGGAGGTCGTTGATCATCCGCGTGAGCCGTTCGACGTTATATTTCACACGGCTGAGGTAGTAGCTTTGGCGCTCGGTCAGCGCTCCGGTCAGGCCGTCGAGCATATTTTCCACATAGCCCTTGATCGACGTCATGGGCGTCCGCAGCTCGTGCGACACGATCGAGACGAACGCCGATTTCAGGCGATCCAGCTCCTGCAGCTTTTCGTTCGCCGTTTGCAACTCCCGCGTCCGCTCCTGCACGCGCTGCTCCAGCGTTTCCGTGAGCTCTTCGAGGTCCTGATACGCTTGCGCGTTGTCGATCGCCACGGCGATTTGGCTGGCGATCGTCACCAGCAGGTCCAAGTCCTGTTCGTGGCACGGGGCAGTCCCGCGATCCGCCGCAAGAAAGCCCATGATCCGCTGGCTGCTCTTGAGCGGCGCCGCCACGAAACAGCGGACGCCTTCTTCACGCGCGAGCGCCAGGATCCTGGGGTCGATTCGGTGCGCGACCGTGTCGATGTCATCAACGTACACCGGCTGCCCGCGCAGCAGCAGATCCGCCTGCAGAGTGTCATTGTCGGCCACGGGGATTTCGACACCGGTCAACGCCTCTTGGGCGACGGCCGACACCCCTTCGACCCTCGCGCGGTACGCCACTTGCCGGTGCGGGTCGTACAACATCAACAGCATCCGCCGGTAGCCGAGGTTTTCAATCAGCAACCGGAGGACGGCGGAGACCAGCTTATCGGTGTTCAAGGTCGAGATAATGGCGGCGCCCGCCCGATTGAGCGTCTGTAGCTGCAGGAGCTGCGAGGTGATCGCGGCATCACGCTCCTTCAACGATTGCGTCATCCGGTTGAACAGCCCGGTCAGCTCGCCCACTTCATCTCGCGTCCGCGGCTGCGCGGTCGCGGTGAGATCGCCTTCCGCCACCCGTTTCGCCACCGCGGCCAAGCGCTTCAGCGGCATAATGATGCGATCCGCCAACACGACCGTCGCGGCGATACCGATCAGGATGATCAAGCTCGTGATCAGGATCACGTTTCTGATCACGACATTGAGCGCCTGCTGCATCTTCATCCCGGTGAGCCCGATTTGCACGACGCTCAAGATCTGCGGCGGCTTGTCGACTCTGCGTTCCGGGCTCCGCTCCATCTCCAAGGGGAAGGGCAGCATCGCGGACGAGGGTGGGGTCCGTCGAAGAACGGGCACCGCGAAATCGTACATCGTCTCCGGCTGACCGCCGCCGCCCGCCGTATAGACGGTGAGGGCCGGCTCCTTCGCCGTCACGTCGAACAACCGGGTCGCCACGCCGGGGTCCGGATAGAGTGCGGTTTCCGGGCTCCGTTGCAGGCCTTTGGGCTCCTTCAACGCGCCTTTGGTGCCGGCCACGAGGACCTTCCCGTCATGCCGGGTGACGACGGCGTACACCACCTCGTCGTCCTCCATCACGCCGTCGATGTACTGCTGAAGATCCTGTCGGTCTTCGGTGATGACCGCGTAGCGGCTGTTGTGCGCCAAGTTCTTGACGAGAATCGTCCCTGTTTCGACCAGCGCCCGGGTCATCGTGTCCGCCTGCTGCTTGATGAAGTACCAGCTCAAGCCGCTACACACGGAAATGATGATGAGGCTGATGAACAGGACGAGTTTCGTCCGGAGACTCACGAACGGGCTCAATCTCATGATGACCCCTCGTGACCCAGTAGATGTCGGTGTGTGTGCTGGGCCCATTAGAACAACTCGTCTGCTCGGGCGACGATCTCTTGCGGGATCATCAAGCCCAGATACCGTGCAGTTTTCAGGTTCACGGCGAGGCGGACGCGGTCCGGCAACACCGTCGGCTGCAGGCCGGACACGTGGCCCGCGGCAAGCAGCCGCCGCGCCATCACGCCCGCCTGGTGACCGATATCCTCGGGATTGATCGACAGGGACGCCAACGCGCCGTTACGCACGAACTCCGACGAGAACCCGACGACGGGCACGTTGTGGTCCAGCGTGGTGTTCAGGATGAATCGCAGGGAGTCTTCGGTCAGGACCGTGCTGTCGGGCACCAGCCAGAGCCCGTCGACCTTGGGCAGCAGGGCCCGGAGCGTGGCCGGCAGTTCCTTTTCCGATCGGACGTGGCGCTCGACCAATTCAACGCCCGCGCGTGCTGCGGCGCGTCTGGCTTCTTCGATCAGGCCGGCCGTCTTGTCAGGATCGTAGAGAACGCCGATCTGTTTGGCTTTGGGCAGGAGCGATCGGATCGTCGCCAACTGTCGTTCCACCGGCACGCGGAGACTGATGCCGGCCAAGTTCGGTGCCCGCAGATCGTACTTCTCCGGATCGAGCACCATGCAGTAGATGACGGGGACGTCGACGATCTCCAATTTCGCCGCGAGCGCGGCCTTGAGGCCGATCGCGACGACGACGCTCGCATCCGAGGCGCGGATCTTCCTGGCGAGCTTTCGCCCTTTCGCGAGATCGCCTTGGAGGTCGTATTCGGTGAGCGTGCCGATCTCCGCGAGCTCGGCCTTGAGCCCCAGGACGGCTTGCTCGTACGCGGCGATGTCGGAGGATTTGAGGATGGCGATATCGGCAGCGGCGGCAGGAGAAAATGAGGCGAGGAGACAGACGAGGAGAACGGCCTGGCAAACGAGAAATGCACGTCGGTGGGCGAGGCCCGCCAGGCACTTCACGACATCCGGGACCAATCCGGCCTCACTCGCTGGTCAACGTCGCGGCCGTGTCCCTGTGTTCATCGTCCGGCCGGCTTTTGAACGTCGTAATGTCGGAGGCGATGCCGGCGATGCGGTACACCTGTCCCGATGCGTCGCGGATCGGAAATGCCCGGTCGCGGACCCAACGGATCGACCCGTCCGGCCGCACGACGCGGTACTCCTCGGCGTAGGTGCCCTGCGTCTGCACGATCGCCGCTTGCCGGACTCGTCCTCGATCGTCGGGGTGGATCGCATCGAGCCAGGACTCCGGAGCGGCGTAGAGGCTGGCGCAGGTTCGCCCCCAGATCGCTTCATACCCGGGACTGATGTACAGCATCTCTGTCTTGTCGGAGTTGGTCATCCAGAAGACCTCGTTGATATTTTCGGCGACTTGGCGGAAACGCTCCTCACTGTCGCGCAATGCCTGCTCCACCCGTTTCCGCTCCGTAATGTCCTTGAAGACGACCACGGCCCCGACGAAGCGGTCGCCTTCACGGATGGGCGTGCTGACGTATTCAACGGGAAAACAGGTGCCGTCCTTCCGCCAAAACACTTCATTCTCCACCGCATGCACACCGCCGTCCTTGAAGGCGGCGTAGATCGGGCACACCTCCGCGGGATACGGCGACCCGTCGGCGTACGAATGATGGACGAGGCGATGCATCGGCCGGCCCAACAGCTCCTCGGGCGACCATTGCAGAAGCTGCGCCGCGGCTTGATTGACGAAGGTCGTGCGACCGTGGTGATCCAAGCCGTAGATTCCTTCGCCGGCGGAGTCGAGGATCAAGGCGTTGTAGCGGCTCAGTCGTTCCAGACGTTCTTGCGTCTGCTTTCGCTCCACTCCCAGGGCGAGACCGTCGACGGCGGCCGCCAAGGCCTTCATCGCAAACTCGGTCAAGGGATGGCGCGCAAACACGCCTACCACACCGATGACACGGTCTTCGACCACCAGCGGATACCCTCCAAACGCGACCATCCCTTCCCGCATCGCCCACGCCGGATCACTGGCATGCGGATCATGCACGACGTCGTTCGTCAGATGAGGCCGTTGCATGGCGGCGATTCGGCCGATCATCAGTTCTCCCACCCGAATACGGCTGTGGCGGCCATCGAGGTTCGTATAGAGGCCCACACTCGCGCGAAGCTCGAGCACCGTCCGGTCGGCGCTGAGCAGCCAGATCCGCGCAAAAGCCGCCTCGAGATGACGGACCATCGCATCCGCGCTCGCCGTCAACATCTCGTCGACCGTTCGGCTCTTCGTCAACGCCGTGCCGATGTCGGCCAGAAACGTCGCCAGCCGCAGACGCTCGGCCTGCGCCTCCTCCGCGTGTTTGCGCTCGGTAATGTCCCGGAGGATACCGCAATAGCACGTTCCCTCGCCCGCTTGCCAGGTGCCGAGCGACAATTCGATCGGTACTTCGGTGCCATCCTTTTTCAAGCCGTGCAGTTCGAGCGTTCGGCCGAAGAGACGCGCTTCCCCGCCTGCCGCCAGGCGGTCAAGGCCGCGTTGATGAGCCTCGCGGTACCGTTCGGGCATCAGCATGGTGAGCGGGCGCCCCAGCATTTCGTCCTCTCGGTAGAGAAACAACCGTTGGGCGGCGCGATTGCAGAACAGGATGTGGCCGCGGCGGTCGGCCAGCACGATCGCATCGCTGGCTGATTGCACCACCGAGCGGAATCGATCCTCGCTGGCGACCAGAGCCGATTCCGCGGTCTCGACCCGCGCCGCAAGCACCTTGACGCCGATCGCCCGGCGCAAGGTGCCTTTCAATTGTTCGCGGTTGTAGGGCTTGGTCAGTAACGCGAAGGCGCCGTGGTTGAGCGCTGCGGCGGTCTTCTCAGACGCCGTGTACGCCGTCAAGATGATGACGGGCAGCTTGGAGTCCTGCTCCTGCAGTCGAGTGAGCACTTCCAGCCCATCCAGGTCCGGAAGCCCCAAGTCGAGAATCACGGCGCCATACTGATGCCGGGCGGATCGTGCCACCGCCTCGGCTCCGGTGCTGGCGATCTGAACTCGATAGCCCTCATGCTCCAAGAAATCAGTGAGTGCTTCCGAGATATCAGGATCGTCATCGACGACGAGGACGTCGTTGTTCGTACCGGCCGTCTCCACCTGCATGCCGCCGCTCTCACGCGTTAAGTCGCCGTATCGGTCACCTGCCACGCTTCATCGGGTATAGGCGCTCATCCCATCGGTCTCTCTCGATCCTTTCCCGGGCCGCACACGCGCAGCCGTTGCCGCGCGCGGTGGCACGACGACGCTGATGGCTGAATCAATGGCTTGGAAACGAGAGGCCGGAGAAAAGGGAGAAGTGAGTGTCCCGCGCCTTACGACGCAATCGCCTAGAGGACTTTTAACCTCGTGGAAGAATAGATGAAGAAGCGAGGATGAGCGGGTAGAGCAGTCGCGTGCCACTCCACCCGCTCGTCCTCCGAGGGAGTCTCTTCGATCGCCCCTTGTACGGATCCCGGTGATGATCGCACCTCTCTAGGCTCATCGCGTTGCCGTGACGGCCGGGCGCTCCTGACGTCACAAAAGCCGCCTTCCGGTTGACCCGGCTCGACGGCGCAAACGCTCCTCCGCAGACCGTTGCCACCGTAACAGCTCGCCCCAGAGAAAGCCGCGGTGACTCGGTTCACCTCGACGCAACGGCTCTTCAATGCGCCCCTGGCGATCGCCCGTCCATCTCGGTCATGCGGCGCTTGCCGCGCGGTCGGCCGCCCTTGAGTTCCGCCAGGCGAGGGGGAAATCGCCCGCCATTGAGCGACTCGCGGCTGTCCAGCGTGTGACTCAGCGCCTGCTCGATGAGACCGGCGAGTGTCGTGCCCGACGTCCAATAGACGGTGTTGCGTGCGCGCTCGAGCAAATCGACCGGCAAATAAATGGTCAACCGTTTTCGGGCAACCGGCTTACGGGTCACCGTGGACGCCGGCGTCGCGCGGCCGATTTCCGGCGCAGTCGTCGGTTGATGCGTGTGCGGCCAAGCCGTGTTGGCCCGCCCCCGATGGGACACGCGGTCGGTCGTCATTCCGTTACTCATTGTCGCTGGCATTTCCTGAGGGATGATCGTGTTCAAGGTATCCACCCTCCTGTCTGTGGTCGGCTCAGGCTGCGGCCTGCCGCCGGCACTGTTCATGTTCGGTAGGCTCATCCTCGGTGTCTGTATTCGTGTCGGAAGCCTGTCCGGCCTCCGCGGCATCTTGGACGACGGCCATCACCATGATCCAGACCATGCCCACCATGCCGATCAAGAGGCCCCATATCACGAGTGCCCAGTCCATAAGTCCTCCTCCGATCCTCCTTGATGGACGTGCTATCCCGCAGATGCAGCAAGGGTGATGCCGGCAGGAGACCCGAGCATCACCCTTTAGAAAGATGGGTTGAACGAGTTGAATACTGAAGGGAAAATGGCGCTCTCGTGCACAGCGCTCAAAGTGGTCAACGGGAGGCGTGGAGAAGCGTATCGAATCGAATACTGAAGGGTATCTTGAGTGATACAGTTGCGGGAGCCGCGAACGACGACCCGGAGTCTTTTCGTTGTCAGCGCGGCTGTTCGCTTGCCCCCTGCGTGAGGCGCCGCAAACGATACTCACCGCCCCATTGCCGCGGCGGGACGCTTCGGCTTCCGACGCGCGTGTACCACCACCGGCCCTGTGCGCGAGAGCCGTCGCCCGTGAAGACGACTTCAAAGCCGCCTTCCCGGTCGTTCCCACTCTGTCGCCATGTGCCTTCCCATCGGCCGTCGGCCAGGCGAGTGGTCCGGAGCTGTCCCTCTTGCCAGGTATAGGAACCGTTGCCGGCGCCGTCGAGCGTGGCGCGGTAGGACTTGTCCTCTTCCTGAATTTCCCATTCACCGCTGAGATCCGGCGGCAAGGCGGATAGCAGCGAGCCTCCGGCCTCTAGAGCATTCCCGCCGGCGGTGGATGCGTACGGTGTGCCATCCGCAGACTCGTGCCATTGCACCAGGACCCAGCGGCCGTCCCGCCGTTCGAACACGCCGGATTCCCGGAGCGGGATTACGGTCACGTTCTCTCCTGTGCCATTGGCCTCATGCCTGATGTAGTCGATCTCGACCGTGTACCTCGCCACATCACCGTACTGCCAGGTGCGAACACGTTTGATCGGAATCTCGATCCGAGTCACGGCTGCGAACTCCAACTCCATCTCCCGGGCGAGATCCTGCCAACCGTCGTACCGGCGTCCGCCGATCGTATAGCCCACCATATCGTCCGCCACGAACTGCTGAAGCGCTTTCAGGTCGCGCTGCTCGTTGGCGCGCAGCATGCCGCGGACGGCAAGTTCGGGCGTATCGGCCCGCACGCTCTCGAGCCCTCGGTTCGAGACGCAGCTGGTACAGAGAACGGCAGTGGTCATCACAATGATCCAATAGCTCAGCATGCGCACAATCGGAAGACCTCCCTTTAATCTCCTGCCCCTCACCGTTTGTCGCCGCAGCGTAGCAGAACGACCAGACAAAACGCATCTGCCGGGATGAACGTGGCTGTGGAGTTTTTGTCTGGAGGGTTCAAAGACGGCAGGTGCAGGCGAGGCAGAGAATTACCGCTGTTTCGCCTTTTCCGTAAGCCAGTTGAGGAGAGGACGGAGTGCGGGCGGAGCCGCCGATTCATCAAGCTCGACCGTGTGTCGGCGATCGCTTGTTTCAATCGTCACCTTGTATTGAAAGCGATCGGCGCCGGGTGACTGCTTTTGAAGAGTTTGCGGAAGGTCGAAAAAGGCGGCGGACTGCACGAGCTTGCGGAGCTCTGCCGCTTCATCGGCCGGCATTGCGTTAATATCAACGCTCGTGTTCAACCGCGTGCCGGCAAATCCGCCGGACCGTTCGAATTGGATGTGCATTGGCGTCTCGTCGGGACGGGCAGTGGTGGCGATAAGCGCGGCGTGCGTGAGCACGACCGCGATCGACAGCACGAAGGCTAACGCGGGCATCAGCGGGGCGACACGCCGTTTGCTAGCCCGCCTTCACCGTAATGCCGACTTGGCGCCACGCATTCTGCACGGCCTTTTGTTCAAGTCCGCCTTTCCCATACAGCTCGCCCGCCACACGGAACGTCAAGTCCGCTGCCTGCTGAAACGTGGCTTTGGGGCGGAGTCGATCGCGAAGCGTCACATACCAAATGCGCCCGGTTTTTTCCCACGCATAGCCGCCGATCTCCATGGCCGCGAGATAGAAGGCATGGTTGGGAATCCCCGAATTGATGTGTACACCTCCGTCGTCCTCTGCGACCTGGTGATAGTCTTTCATGTGAGCAGGCTGTGGGTCTTTCCCGAGGACCGGATCATCGTACGCCATACCCGGGGCTTTCATCGATCGCAACGCGACTCCCTTGACCCCTTTTGCCAATAAGCCCTTCCCGATCAACCAGTCCGCCTTCTCCGCCTTCTGTTTGAGCTTGTACTGTTTCACCAGCGAGCCAAAGACGTCGGAGAACGATTCATTGAGCGCGCCCGACTGCCCGGAATACTGCAACCCCGCTTCGTATTGGGTCACGCCGTGGGTGAGCTCATGGCCGATCACGTCGAGGGCGATCGTGAACCGGTTAAATAACTTGCCATCGCCATCGCCGTAGACCATCTGCCGGCCATCCCAGAAGGCGTTATCGTAGTCTTGACCATAGTGCACAGTCGAATCGAGCCGCATGCCGTGGTCATCGACCGAATTTCGCTCATACACCTTCTGATAGAAATCGTACGTCGCCCCCGCCGCATCGTAGGCCTCGTTCACCATCCGATCCTTCGACTTGGCGCCACCTTCGCTCCGGACCAGCTTGCCGGGCAACTCCTCGGCATGCCGTGCATCATAAATCGTTCGCCGCTTCTCGCCAGTCGAGAGCGAGGCCGCGATCATGAGATTCCCCATCACATCGCGCTGCCCCCGAAACCGCTCCGACACGGCCAACGTTCGCAAAGCTTGCTCGCGCTGCTCCTCGTCTCCATGCTGCGCGATGCGGCGGAGAATGTGGGGTGGAAGGATGCAGTGCAGAGGCACACGGCCTGAGGTCATAGAGCAACTCCGCAATTAAGTGATGTGCTGATCAAGGCTCCGGCACATCGTCCTGAAGCCGCCCAAAGCAAGTCTTCTGCTCGTTCAGCGACGTCTTTTCTTCCGCTCCGGCCAACGCCAACGAATAACAGCAACGCACGGACCTTCTGTCGGCGCCCCACAAACTCTTCCAGTGCCCGACGAGTAACGGTAGCTAACGTCGCCCCTTCCTCGCGCGGCTCTCTTGCAGCGCGTTGAGCAAGGACTCATCGGCAAAGATGGCGATTCTCTTCATAACCTTTCCCCTACATATCAGGGACGTATGCAAATATGCTACATCCATGTGTCCATATGTCATCCACCGGCGGAATCGGCAGCTCGTATACCGCCTTTCCTCATTTAAGTTCTTCTAAGTTCTTCAGTGACCCTGCCTGCCGCGCGAAGACCTGACTCTACGGCGCCTTCTATCCAACCTGGCCGTGCAGAAGTATGATCTCCAGCAAAAAATACTCTTTTATCTGTCTGCTCAATATGCGGCATGAGTGAGAACATCTGCCCAGGCTTGAAGTATGCATACGCGCCTCCAGCATACTCATCTTCGTCCCAACATTTATAAGTGCCGCATTCAAAGCTTTTTTCAATCTCGGGATACACTAATTCCATTTGCTTTTTTACATGCGGAACGCGATTGCTAGGATTGATCGCGATGATAGCCCGCGCTTGCTCACCGGATATGAACGAGTGAAGAATCCCTCCGGTTCCCGGCTGTGCAAAGGTGGAATCGATTAAATTCATAATAGGCAGGTCGGTCCACGTCATTCCATTGTTCACACGAGTGGGATCCCAGACTCGTTCCTTGCATTGCACATAGACTCGGCTAATTGACGCGTAAGGGAGCTCTTTTATTGCTCTCTGCTTTTGTTGCGAAAACGGGGGGTCACTTTGATCTTTCGCAGCGCTGGAAAGGGAATCGTGCAAATCGCAACGCTCCCCTTTTCCTCCCGTCGTGCACCTGACTCGACATACGACACCGTCACAGATTTGGCATCTCTCCTGATTTCAACTACAGGACTGTTATACCTAATATTACGGCTGAGTGTTGATGCGATAGCTTGGGGAAGCATATCCATTCCGGACCTTATCGTATACCACTTGGGGTTCAATCCGGAGCACAGACCGAATATACTGTCGCGCAGCTGGAACAGTGCCGAGACTTTTTCCAAATCGTCCCACCATGGTGCAAACCATGGGCGAATTAGTTTTATGGCTCCTTCCGAAGCCCCTTGTGAATGCAAGAACTCCGAGAAGCTCATATCGTCATATTGTTTCACTGAGGAGTGTGGCCATGCGGGTGCCATTGCATTACCTATATCTTTTCCGCCGGAATAGGCAGCTAAGATTCCACCCAAGCCCATCGCCTGCTCTTCAGGAGTCAAATCGGGCCAAGGATCGGTGCGAGTAAATGGATCGAACAGTTCTCCGCCGAAGAAATACTTGAAGCTCTTATCTTCGGGGAGAACGGAATCGCATGGAAGATTGAACTCCTGGATTAAGGCCATCGTTTGTTTATGTGCATCAGCAATGTACGAGGCTCCGGCTTCTGCGAACAAACCATGCGAAAACCCCCTACGAAGCGTTTCCACCCGCCCTCCCGGGCGGCCACGCGCTTCTAGCACGACCACTTCATAACCGGTCTTGACGAGTTGGAAAGCGCTCACAAGCCCAGCCATGCCCGCGCCAATCACTATAACCTTTTTTGAGACTGTCGCCATAAGGTCCTTTTTGGAACGCATAGCCCGACGGAAACCGCCTGGCGGCTCATACGGCGTTCTTTTTTAGAATGAACAATGCTGAATCCCATACGGTGCCTACCAGCGCCCTTAACGCCGTCTCCTTGGGAGCCCTTTCTTTCCCCTACCGACAGATGGCGTGAACATGGGCCCTATGATGAATTTGGCGCACAGGACCGCTTCGCCTTCGCTTGCCGACCGGTATGTATTGCATAGCACCGCTCTCGTCGGATGACGCTCAAGAATTCTCCTTCATCACGGAATCCTGCATGTCGTGCATATGATAAGAGATCCTTCGGTGGATCGCGCCTGAGTTTTCTTCGGAAATACCAGCGCACCACACTACGATCGCCCATTCCGATATCATTGGCGGTTGGATTCTCGAGTCCCCTGCTCTGCAGGATTTCGCGTTTTTTCCTGGCCCGAGCGGCAAGAGCCTGGTATTCGTCAGTCAAGCGAAGGTAACCGGGCAGAAATGCCTCCACCTTCCCGGCTAATCTCCTTCTCGCGGCGTACAGCCGGCCCTCTAGATACATGAGCTCCATAAAATGATCTTCACTTAATTGGTTTATCGCAATCCATTCCCTTAACGCCGTTGCGGTGAGCAAATTATGCCTTTGGCGGAACTCCGCGATCGTCCTGAGCACGGCACGGTAGTCCTCATCCTCGTCACTTCCCACGTTCCCGTTGTATGCTAGCAATAGCCGCACAAGACATCGTTCACTCGCTTGGGTGTAACGCTCCCCTTCTAGTTTCAACTCTTCTATAACCGCATTAGTGAACACCGGCGTTCCTGCTCCTGCATCGGCACTCAGCTGCCCTGCCTGAGACGTCAGTTGGCGCCAGACATGCGTCCTCTCAAAACAGTAATTTATCGTTTTGCTCTCTCGACTGTTTTCGCTTTTCCCGCGAATGGCTCGAAGCATTGCAAGGGCATCTTCTTGCTTCTGGTCCCACCGGCCTGTCGGAAGCCATCGCTCCAGAGATGATATCTCTTGAGCCGCTACGCCTGCCTCTTCTGCGGCCTTCAAGAGATATGGATAGGTGCGTTCAGGGTAGAAGGTGGCTTTTGCAAGACGCTCGAGGGCCGTACGAGTGGCGGAACTTATGATGCCGTGCGCTTCTGCCTTCCGAAGCGTACAACGAATATTGACCATCGCTTCCGATAGGGGCACATAGCACTCGTTGTGGGTGACGGCCACTTCGTCATCATCCTCCAGTATGCCGTCGCGAAATGCCTCGTAGACCCAGCCGACTCCTTCCATGCCGAATTCATACAGTTCAGCCGCCCGTAATGCCCCCATGCTGGCGGCTCCAAAGACATGAATACCCTGCGACATTGCCCACAAAATCTCTTTGTGCCAGACGGCGGGTATGCGATCAAAATAACCATCAATAATGCCGATTGCGAAGGGCCTTTCCTGGGCGACGCGATAGACATCCCCCTGTGAGACAGGCGGCAGGTAGATCGCACTTAACTCCTCTTGGCACTCTTCTGCGTTCAGTGTGGGGCCAGTAAAAATATAGATTTTCATAAGCGCGATGCTCGCAGTCGCTGCACCCTCGCTCCTGGCGAATATCCAGGATGATCATCTGGGCCTTCTAGCCCCGGAATGATCATTTTTACTATCTGATACTCGCAATCGGGATCTGTTAACGGTACGGCAATCACCTGGTCAATACCAGCGGATTGGAGCTTTTGCAAGGCACACTCTATGTCATCGTTAAGCATAGTGTGATCATACGACGGTATCCGTGTGAATTGCCGATAACCTTCGTGGGCTGGTCTGAGGGAACAATAGCGCATGAGATCATCGCTGCGGAATCGTGACGCCTCGTATTCATTTCGGAATACGTCATCACGGCTTCCGCTGATCAGCGTCAGCCGGCATTGGGCTGCCTCGATAATCGCCCTAATAAGAGCAATGCCGCTAGACAAGTGACATCCCATTCCCGCCGACGTATACTTTAGACGCTCTGGATTCTCTCCTGTTTCATATAGCAAACACAGGAAGGCGGGAATACCGACGTCCGTAGTTGTCTCCCAGATTAACAGCTCCAATCCGGCTTCATGGATCTGTATTATGAGTCTCGCAGAGTCCGGATCAGTGCAGCTATCGACTGCGAGTCGAGTTGCTGCCTGCGTGGCCCGGTCGCTCTTATACCAAAGCGTCGTCCCGTCGCGTTCGACGACCTCACAAATTCCGTGCAGAATCGCTTCCAAGAGATGATTGCCGGACGCCAAGCCATTTGATGTCGGAAAAAAACAAGCATCCCCGCTTAAATTGCTTCTCGTTGCATTGACACTCACATAGTCGTAAGGAACCCAGACTCGGCTTCCTTGAAGCAAGTCGTACCCCTCTAGCCACAGCAACTGCTTGTATTGATGCCAATAATAACGATTGACGAGTGATAACTTGTTAACATCCACAAGATTATGGGTCCCCTTCAAGTCCGACACTGACCCTGCTATCAGCGGTAGTGTGATCCGCTCCGCAAAATAGAGCTCTATCGCTTCCATAAGACCCGATGCCTTTGCAGCATCAAGAGTCAGCCCTTTCCCCTGCGACACGGACAACGAACGTGAGTTAGGACGACACACGGTGACGACCGGAATGCCGAGCCAGTCAAGGCCGGTCACGTTTGCAACCCGAGTGATTCCGAATGTACTTGTCATTGGCAAAAGCCGATCGACAGTATTTACGGGATGGAGAATTCGGTGGGTGCCATCGAGGTACGTTTTAGCAACCTTACTTTGTAAGGCCCTTGATACCCCTGTCATTGCACGTTCCCTTGCGCTACTCGTCCGTGTGACGATGAATCACGCCGATAGCCACTATACGCCGATCCATCCGCACCATCACATCGCGCCGGACGCAGGATACACGGTCATCAATCTGGCACGCGTGTTATACGGTTGCTCACGTCCGGCACAGGGTCTGTTGGAGTGCCATATTAATGTCTTCGTATCGCGCAGGGCTTCTAATCGCTGACAGTATACCCCCTGTAAGCAACTGCACGTCCTTCCCCTTTTTCCCGTTCATTTGTACGAGACTTGTTCCCGGTCGACTGGCAAGGGCAGCCGCCACAGCGATGGCGGCATTCTCATCCTCATCCCGCCAGGTCGCCAAGGACTGCAGGTTAGTACCCTTAAGTGCTTTGAGAGCCACGGTGGCCATATAATGGCCGACGTGTCTCGCACTTTCTTGCATCGCCTTTAATGGCAATGCTCGTGGTAAGGCTATCGCTTTTCCCTTTTTATCTGGATCTGGCACAAGCGCTCCGGCCTTGATTGTGATGGCACGGGCCTGGCCTGTATAACACCGTGAAATTTCATCGAGCTGTTCCATATATCGACCGCGTCGTGACGGTGACAACTCCTTTAACGCCTCAACCGCTCCATAGATGACATATGGAATCAACGCCGGGCAAGGATGACGATTTCCGTTCTCAAAAGCCCCACTCAAGACATTCTTTTTCCCCCAGTTTCCTTTATAGAGAAGGGCAGTATAAAATGCTATGGCTCCTATCCCATAGGATGGGCCCAGATTCAGAACCCCACATACTTCAGCCGCCGTCTCTTCGGTCCAAAAGTGCCAGAGCGCCGGAACTTTACTCAACGGACCCCGCTTATACATTTGGCACAGTTCCTCGTACAGTTTATTTTGCAGCTCATGCAATATCCTGTCGCGCTGATCGGCAGTCAGCACATAATGCCCTCCTACTTCATGCCCTAATACTCCCCAGAGCAGGGGATCGTTTCTGTACCCCGCAGGGAGACCAACCACTCCGACCGTGAAATCCCTCGCCAAACTCCCCAATACTTCACGATCTTGGAGTTGCTCAACCTCCAGCATACATGGCATAGGAACGCGATCTGAGATCTGGATACCGCTAATCGTAGGAAGGGGGCCAACGAAACCGACCAGCGGTGGGACCTTTTGCACAATATCGTTTCTCACCACTGCCCGTTTTTCCAAAAACGCGTTGTACAGTTGGTTCACGACTCTTTGAGAGGCGCGAATATATTGAGCCATACCTCTTTGAGCTGGCTGGAGCACGGCATTGATAAGAATAGTGAGAATCGCATACGACTGTGCGTCCTCTCCTCCCGTCTGTTGATCTGCTCGCAGTAACCTCGCGATGATCGGCTCCAGGTTACTCAGCAATGGAGTGATGTACCCCTTTTGGTATTCTCGGTTGAAATGGCCTGCCGCGCGTTCGATGTTCTCTTGAAGTTTCCGAATGAACTGCGACGCGGTGCTAAACGGAGTACTCTTAACCGGTCCAGGCTCAAACAAATTCACTGTGTCTAATAGACGACTATTCAGCTCCTGGAAGTTTAGTGTTATAGACCGCATCGTTATGCCTCATTCTAAGAGGTGTTGTTCCTTATGCCATTGTGTTGCTTCATTCCAATCGCGATCACATACAGTACGGAATGGGCCGTACCATCTAGCTGCAACGCCTTGTCCAGCTCCCTGTCAAAGAACCCGCCAATGTTCAATGTCGCAAGATTGAAAGCACAGGACACCAGGCTTAGATTCTGTGCGACATGTCCGGCCTCCAACAAGGTAAAGCGATACCCACGATCACCGTATTTAATTGTCGACCGTTCGAATAGCCCGGTTATGAATACCAGCACGCAAGCATGCTCCGGTAGGGTATTCGAAATGAAGCAATGTGAAATGTACTGCGCCTGGTCGCGATCGCGGACTTTCTGTAGTCGGTGTGCCAGCGCGTCATAATGATAGAGTCCTTGATTTAGACTCGTCACGCTGGACACGTTTATGAAGAGCTCGAGCGGATACAATGCACCGGCAGATGGAACTACGCGGAGCGACCGTAACAACCCGGAATTGACCTTTGGTCGTGTAACTCCATAGCTGAAATGCAATAGTGCGGCGAGTTGCCCTAATCGTATCCTATGCGGCCTCATTTCGCGGGTCGATACCCGCGAACGAATGGCTTTCCCTATTTCCATATTTAAGGCTGGCATTCGCTTTGGTAACCGCACTGTAGGGAAGCCATGAAAGACCATCGACTCTTGCGATGTAAGCATGTGCTGTCGTATTTCGGCCCGTGACGGCAACAACGCGAATCGACCAATCTTTGACTGTTCATGAAAGACTTCCCATAAGGGAGATTCAGTGTCGCACCCAAGGAGACGGCGTACGGGGATAGAATCGCTCATCTGCCCGATGCTCCTTTAGGCGAATGGATGTGGTGCGTCGTTATCCTGGCGCTTATCGCCAACCGTTCGATATCCCAGTTTTTCTGGCACTGTCCGCAATCTCGTTCCCCCTAAAGCCCGTACCTTATATCCCATAAACAATGGATGGAAGCCCGGTATGATTGCTCGAATAACCCAAAAGCCAAGAGCCCGGACATCATCAGTCGTCACATCAGCTGCCAAGACCTGATGCTGAACTGCCTCTATCCTATCGATGACGCAGCGTAGGTCCGCCTCTGGCTCCCCCGTCGCTATGTTTTCAATTTCGCTGAACGCTATCTCGTTGCCTGAGCTCCAAAGGAACTCGGCTAAGTGAGTATTTTCATGCTGGAAGTATGTTGCGGCGTGAGAATCTGGGTCCACAACGTTCTCCCAGTGCTTTCCTGGGTTGAACTTCGCCCGCTGTGATTTCATCCATTGCGAGAGGGTGGCAATCTGAGCCAATTCTTCTAAACTTTTCCGGACGGCGCGTTCTGGATCAGGATGAGCCGCCGCAGCGGCCACTAAGGCCGGCGCCTCTATCACCGTGTTCGTCATTACAGCAAAGATCACAGGGACGCCGTGATCCATGCGTAGGTACAACAGTCTGATCGTCGCTTCGGGGCGGCTTAACCGTGCAAGGAGATCGCGACTTTCGTCGGATACACTCGTAAGGCGTATTAATTGCCGTGTCAGCTTTGCTTGCCACGTGACGGCGATGGCGTCCCGCTCAATTACCTCGCACACTGCGGTCAATGTGGCGAGGAACGGATTGGAATGGCACGCGAGACCGGTAGAGATCTGTTGGGTAATCGGAACTTCACCCATTCTTATCTGGTCATATGGCAAAAAAACCATAGCGGCCGGCACATACTGTTTCTTTCTGCTCGCGAGATCGAGAGCGGGCACCCAACGGATCGGAACCCTGCGATTAAAAGGCTTGTATGGAAACCTCTTAGCTGCATACTGCTTCTCGCTGAAAAGTGCAAACGATTCAGGCTCAACACATGGGAACGTTGCGGCATCGAAGCTGACGAATGGTAGATCGTCGACTGCATAGTGGGCCGCGCAGTATCGCTCAATCGCTTCACCCACTGCCTTCAGTGTTGCAGTGTAACGATCCGTCGAGACTCCGCTTCCGATAAATACCCTTTCACGATCCTTCATTACCTTCACACGATCTAAATTACAGGTTCTGGCCGACATATAAACAAAATCAGCGGTACCTGGCATCTTCCGTCGCTCTCGAACCTCATCAATAATACCCACCTGTTCGTCGACCAGTGTTTCCAATATGTCGGAACTCTGCGGCATATGATCGCAATTTTAGCGAACGTCGTGCTCGGCGCCGAAAAGGGCCCGCCCCAAGTCCGGTAATCCTGCCTTGTGAAGGTGACTGCACGCCGGGCAGCGAGGCATCTTGACTACTGCTCGCCCCGTCATGGTTCCGCGAAGGAGGTTTACCTCGAGAAAGCGACTCACAGCGCTAGGTTGCAGGCTAAGGCCATACAATTTCGTAAGCTCGAATGCAGCGATATCACCCAGAATGGTAACCATTGAAGGATGAAACGCCGACACCTCTCGGCCCTCAAAGGCGAGATCGTCACTTATCTGCTCAACATCCGGATTGGCCATATGTGCTCTTTGTCGAGACACCACGCATTCATAACAAGCCGTTTCTCCTGGAACGACGACTGGCCCCACATACCCAATGAGGTTTTTAAGCATTACCGGCATGAAGTGAATTTGCCGATCTAGACATAGCTTGTTCCATTGGCAGAACGCTCGCTGTCCCCCACAATCCGACGTCGCGACGAGACAGTCAGCTTCGAGATTGAGAGAGTGCTCGTCCCAACTTTCCGGCTGCGGCAATGAGGCTGGCCACTCGTTTCGGTTCACACTCCTCTTGGACTCGATGAAGGTCCCGTTGGGGAGAAACTGATGATTTATGACCCTCAATTTTTCGTAACCACAGGCGACGAGTGCAGCTGCCAACCTCACCGAAATGGCATTGATGCCCAAGATAACGATTCGGATCCTGTTCAAGCGTTGAAGGACGACTTCAGATTCGTCACCGCAGGTCCAGGCAAATACATCGAAGGGGGTCTCGCGTGGGCAGTCCTGTCTTTCCTTGTCCTCAGCCCACACAAGCAGACGCCGCTCCAGCAGCTTTCTCACCACAGTGTCTACCTCAGAACGGCTCGCGGGATGGAGGCATCGACGGATGTCGCGAAGTGATGCGCCCTTTCCTCCCGTTACAGCAAACACCTTTTTCACAGCTTCAGCCGCGTTTGCTCCCGTTATCATCACTTCCGCGCAACCCCGCTTAACAAGCACACCTGTCGGTATGGTGATCAATTGGATTTGCATGGCCCGTAGCTTGGCCTGCTCCATTTTCACAAATGCGTGCGCCATGGCCGCTTACTCGGTATACCCCCGTTTATATATGCTCCGCATGTTAATCGGCCGACCATAAGGGCTCGGCCGACAAGCCAGCTCTCTTTCTCTGCACCTCAGTGATATTTAATGCACGTCTGGCAGGCTCTTGCCATCCACTCGGCCGGGTCGGCGTCGTGAAAGTCGTCCAGCACTTTGGTTATGGTCCGCAAGTCGGCAAACGTGATATCTTTTATGCGCGCTTTATCCAGAGAGCCCTTCAAATTTTTCGGCAAGGCATCGATGATTTTCCCCTTTGGTGCGGCCTTCTTCCTGTTTGGCATAATCCCTCCCCTGTTGGAATTGTTGTTTGTTGACATTAGCGGGCGCCAGGCCTACCCCGCTTGCGCTGAAAGCTTGAAATTGCATCCCCCTCAAGATTTTAATGCCATCGATCTTGCTGTTCTCCACCGTCAGGGATTCACCTTCAAGGATCTATTACCAACCCTACTGGATTTGGCACAACGCCAGAGAAACCGCCAAATGTGGGGAGCTCGACTATTTGGCTGAATTTGGCGTGGCTCTTTTCATATTTCTGCACTTGCGAATACAAGACCAGATAGTCGTAAAGCGTAAGCTCTTTAAGCAGAGGTTTCTGGAGAGGCTCTTTTAACTCCGGTGGCAAAAGGCTTGTAATCGTCCCAACTTTCTCTGCGTCACTCAAGCTCACACGGTACCATCCGGCATGCGCTGGAGCAATCGCCACAAATTTCATTCTCGTCTTGTTCTCGAATGCACCCGGGTCTTTGTCCTTAAATTTTTCAAGCTGCTTCCCGACAACATAGAAGTCTCCAACCGTCACATCTCTGAGTCGTGGCTTATCCAGTGGCGCTCTCCAACTCGGCGGTAACAAGCTGAAGATTGTTAGGTCTTCTCTTCCCCCCCCATAACTCCGCCTCCGTTTACTATGCGTCCACGGTTGTCAGTCGCAGCCAACATAGCACTTGGAATGACCGTTGCTACTAAGATCGCAACAATCTGGATGAGCGGCATATTGCCTCCCACTGCTAATTCTGCGCGTCAGTATCTAAGCGTCAGCCATCCCATGACCCGGCTTCCAATCTCTTCGCCGATGGGATTCTCCTTGTGACGGTCATTGAGCGCATTGAATACTGCGACCGCTACCTCCGCCTTCTCCCTCCAAAACCGATACGCCACTCGGCCGTTCAAAAGTGTATACGCTCCAACGCTGTTCGACGGCGGCACAAACCCTCCGAAGGGAGGCTGGCTAAATAATGTGTATGCGAATGATACAGGATAGCTCGCCGCGGCAACATGATACACCACGACATCGGCATTCCAACCATTCTCCCACTCCGCACGTAGCCCGGCGTTAATCTTATACGGAGGTGCCCCTCGCGTAGCACTGAATGACTGCGCCGCCACTAGATCTGACGTTTGGTGGATTTGAACGGTAGCATAGTTAATGAATCCCGTGAGCCAGGATGTAGCTAGAAATTCAGCTCCGACCTCAGCTCCATAAAGGTCAGCCTGTCCGATATTACCGAACGTGAAGACGTTAGGGTCTGAGGTGGCGGCCCCCGAAATGAAATTCGAAATGTGATTGAAGAACGCATCGGCCCTCGCCCGCACACGGTGCTTGAAATACCATCCCTGATATCCCAACTCATAGGATACGATTTTTTCTGGTTGAAGATTTCTGGACCCCACGACGCTCGGATTTACCATAAACACAGGGATGGGGTTACGGACGTCTGCTCTTGTTTCAAGAATGCTAGGCGGGCGGTAGGCGACAGACCCCGAGATGCGAAACGTATGATTCTCGTGTGGTTTGTAAATGAGCGACAGCCTCGGACTGTAAGTCGGGTTTAATTCGGTATGGAGATCGTATCGAATCCCTGCTACCGCCGTGAGTGTCCTCGTCAGTCGCCATTCATCTTGAACATACAGGCCCAATCGGTCCTCTGTTGCAGCATTGTCAAATATGTTGACGTGTGAAACGGCATTGTGAAAATAGTTGAGGCCGTATGTAAGCCTAAGCGATTTTGTTATCTCGAAGGAGTGTTGCGCCCACGTCGTGTACACGTCGTTTCGAATATTCTGCGTTGTACTACCATTCCTATCTGTAATGCTTGTAAAATCGTTTAATATATTCGGTGTCAGCAGCGCTAAACTGGTTTTGTCCCACCGTGTCCAACTTGTTCTAATGAACAGATTCGGCCGTTCATATGCTGCGTAAACATAACCGTTGGATAGGGTCGTGGCATTGCGCGACACGTCAAAGACGAAGCCATCGAATCGATTCGAATCTACCAGCCCCCCAGAGAGCACGAACTTGGAATTCCCTGGGAGGGCATATTCGGTTTGGACATTAAACTTATTCGCTCGCAACGCTAATGCGTCTCGATTGCTCCATTGCTGATTTTGGTCATGGCCGTAGGACAACCTGTATCCCAGGTTCTTGTATGTTCCCGCCTGAATCGCCGCAGCTCTGATGGTATGGTGCCATATTCTCCCCCTCCAAATTGCACAAATGTCCCGTTCGTGTTCCCTTTCATCTCCTGTGGCGATTTCGTTACGATGTTGACTACTCCGTCAAATGCGTTGAATCCAAATATTGCCGCTGCGGGGCCTTTCCACACCTCTATTTTCTTTATTTCCGGTAGAGTCACGGGCAGCAGTAACCAAAACACACTGCCAAATGCGTACTCGTAGATAGGCCGCCCGTCCACTAGTACCAATAGGTGGTTGGCCGCTGTTTGAATGTCTCCTCGCACGCTGACATTGAAGTCAGCAGCCGTCATTTGCATGATTTCCATTCCCGGGATACGCCGGAGGATCGTCGGGATATCCGTCGCGCCTGAATGGCGAATGTCTTCGTCGGTGATTCATAGACATTAGACGGCGCTTCGGAGATGGGCCGTTCTTCACCGAGGCCTCTTGAGATGCTCTCGGTTTCTTCTTGCAGGATTTGGAGTTCTGGCACCACTTCAGTACTTGCTCCAGGCTGAGCTGCGGCGACTCTGCAAAAAGCTAGACACGCGACCAGCACAAGTGCAACGTGACGCGATCTTCGCTCATAGGCTCTTAATAGCCGCAAACGCTTGTCGGATCGTGCTCGCATCTATCGTGCGAACGACTCTTGGTTCATCTCTATGGCGTTCTTTCAGTGCAGCAAAGCGCGTACCATAGAAGATGATTTAGAGAGAGGAGCGTCGCCTTGTACGATTAATTGTACGGCTGCGCTCGCCTTAGAATGTTTACTGTTGCTTACTCTGGCGACGTGCTCACGGAGATTGCCGTTCTTTTCCAATCGGTCAGGGGAACGCCCCTTAGGTAGATGCAAATGCACCTAGTCTTCATCCGTAGCTTCTGTGCACGGATCCGGAGAGTCTCTTTAGACAGGCCGGTTGGAAACTCTGTATCCATTCCGCGGCACAATTTGATACAGGCCGTATCCTCTTCGATACCATCGCTTCCCAGTTTCTTGGCGTTCACGAGTCGGCCGGCGGTTCAACTCACCATCACTGAAGGTCATGACGAGATCGTTGTACAAGCTTTTGTACCGGTACATGTTTTGCCTTCCAATTGTGAAATCGTACGTCACTCTGTACAAAACCATGACCAGAACGATTCCCGTCTCAGAAGCCCGACAGACGCTGCCTCTGCTCGTGACCGATGTGAGCAAGGTCATGGCACGCGTCATCATCACACGGAATGGCAAGCCCGCAGCCGTCCTCATTGGTGTCGAGGAGTACGAGAGTTTGGTGCAGACGGTGGAATTGTTGAGGAACAGGGACGCGTTGACCGCGATCAAGGAAGGACTGGCGGATCTTCACGAGGGTCGGACGGAATCATTCGAGGGCGTCTTCGGAGAACCGTTGCATGGCCGCGGTCAAGACCGTTAGGCTGTCTCGGCACGCGGTCCGATCGTTGCATGGCGCCGACGGCCGAACCCGCGCGCATTTGAAGGAAGCCATTCGCCATCTCGCCTCCGCCCCATCCTTGGCCAAGGACGTGCATATCGGCCCGCGCGGTCTTCGGTCCTATGAAACCGGCGGCTACTGCATCCTGCATCGCGTGAGACGCGGCGCGATTGAGATCGTCTCGATCTACCGCCGCCCGACCTTGTTTGCGTGAGCGGTGGGATCCCTGCTCCCCTCGCCCTTTCGTAACGTCAACTCGGCCCCCGGAACTAACGGGTTCAATGGGAGCCTTTGGAACGCCAGGCAGAGCCTACGGATTCTCGTCCCAACGGATCAGGGAATCAACCCAAGACGTTTTGCGTCTGTCTGATCCCACCCGACAGCCTGCAACACACTTTTCAGCGTTTTCCGGGGGAAGAGTGTCATTGCCATGGTGGTAATGGATCACCGTCAAGCGGCCATCTGGATGTGCGTAGATCCTTGCACCAGTGTGGGTGGAGCGGCGAAGGGAGAATCCATCGCGCTCAAGAGCACGAATGAGTTGGCTCACTGGAAGATTTCTCAGCAGGTGAACGAGACTGCCCGTCTCGTTCATACAACGACGGCAAGCGCAGGCGCTTCGATCACTTCTCCATTAGGCGGAGGATATGGAATCGGACGCCCTGTCTCACGGAGGGTTGCAATGTAGGCATCGATGGCTTCTTGGAGCGCCTTGACCGCTTCCTGCTGACTCCGGCCCCAGACAGCGCATCCAGGCAAGGACGGAACCACAGCGCTCCATCGACCGTCCTCTTCCTGCTCAACCTCAATCGGGTAAATGTAGGTTTTCATCGCGACGGATTCTACAATGGCTCGCAACACACTGAGAATTCGCACTCTGCATCGTGCTGTCATACTATAGCAGTCAATATTCTTTGTCCATGGCTCAGGAGCCATGAAAGCCCCTGTGGCGCGAGCTAACGCACAGGTCGCCCCCAGTTTTGGCGCGACAGGGACCGCGTGCTCACCAACCACCGACGGTGACGCGCCAAATACCGACCTCTCGTTGCGCTTGAACACCGGAAGCGGTGTCGCTGTGCGACGCTCCCTCTCGTCCTCGCGCTCAGCGCCCGACGAACCAGAGCAGGCAGCCGCACTCCTTACGCCGCCTGCTTGAATTCCGCCGCTTCTTCCGACTTCCGCTGTGCCACTGACCCTTGTTGCTGGCCACTCTCGATCGTCACACTGCCGATTGCCAATGCCAACATCCCGAACAGTGTGAACACCGTCATGATGATTCCCCACGCCATGGTTTTGGCGCGACAGGGACCACCTCATCACCAACCAGCGACCGTGACGCGCCAGGTAGTGAACGGGCCGTTGCGATTGCTCACCGGAAGCGGGGTCGCTGTGCGACGCCGGATCCCAGTTTTGGCGCGACAGGAACCGCGTGATCGCCAACCACCGACTGTGACGCGCCAGAGCTACCATGGGGTCATGGCGATCGAACGCCGGAAGTGGTGTCCCTGCGCGACTCCGGGAACCGCGTGGTCACCAACCACCGGCCGTGACGCGCCAGGTACCGACCTGTCATTGCGATTGATCACCGGAAGCGGTATCGCTGTGCGACGGTCCATCTGGCAGGGCACGTGAGCGTCGACTGTGCCGTTGCATGACGACGGCCATGGCGTCCCCAAGGCCGCATGAGGTCAGTTTGTCTACTGATACTGGGGAGCAGTCGTGCCGCGGCACAACTCAAACTCGTATCGGGGAAGGTGAGGGGCGTATCGAGAACGATACGTTGAGTGGTTTCAGGGCCCGGCGATTAGAAACGCTGGTATTTCAGAGAAGAGCAGTCGTCGATCCACTCATGCAAGAGAAGTGACTTCGACTTGCAATCGTCTTTTCTTTGCATCGTCCACAATAGCCTCGAGCCGTGCCGCCACATCATCTGCAATCCAGTCCATACCGCACTGGTCACAGACAGTCGCCGGCACCTCACGGACGACGACGACACCAAATGTTAGATCTACTGTCACGGTTGTCTTTCCTGGTCTCTTCGTTCCTCTGCAGAGAGGACAGCCTGATGGGACAATACTTCGATTCATCGGCGTCTCCGTGTCTTGAAATCGCGCTCAAAGTGTTCGAGATCCGGACGGTAAGCCGTAATCATAAAAGCATATCGCGTGACCGGATCGAATGCGGCGACTACGTGTAATGGCATACCCGCTTTGAAATGGAGAAACAAGGCACTAGGAAATGGAAGGTCATCTGGATAATCCTCAATTACTTCTCCTGCAGCAATCGCATCGAATACAGCATCCCGAGATATTCCTCGTTCAAACATTCGTTCCAGCGCGTGACGCTGCCATTCAACACGGCCGTTTTGCACCGCATTATTGAGAGCGCCCCGGTCCAGCGTTACCTCCGCTGTCAGTGTTTCTTAATTGGAACTGAAAGTCAAACGATTCAGGCAAAGAGCCTAAAGGGCCTATGGCGGCACGGCTTGGCAAAGAACAATTCTAAGCCTCGCGAGTAGATGAACCAGGAGGTCATGTGGCTCTTGCACGAGGAATATTTTGATCGAGGAGAACGGAGAAGGGCCCAGGCACGAGGGAGCACTTTTTCCTCGTCAATAACTTGAGCGACGTAGTCGAGTGCCGCTGTTACATCTTCGCGCTTCAGTTCCGGATACGTGTCAAGGACCCGTTGGAGGGAATAGCCGCCAGCGATCATTCCCAGAATAGTCGTGACCATGATTCGCGTTCCTCGAATCACGGGCTTCCCACTACAGATATTGGGATCCACTATTATCCGATTGTCCATCACTGAGCCCTTGTTCGGATCGCCGAACGATTATTCATCTCGCTGAGTCCGCTCTTTATTGCCTCGCTGCTTCAGATATCTCTCCCAATCCATCTTGTACGGCTCTTCGTGTTTCCATCGCTTGAATTCGAGTGAGTCTTCTAGAAGTTCTTCCGGATCAAAAGGCATCTTTTCCCTAGTGACGGCCGATACTAACAATCCACACCAGTATACAAGCAATAGCCAAGCTGTAAAAGGTACCTCCTTTATCAACGAGGGGGTCAGATTGTTCTGCCGCTCAATCAGAAGTGCAGATACTTCATCGCCGCGGCGCAGAGGATGATGAAGACGCCCATCCAGAGGGCGACGCGTTGGAAGGGGACCGGCTCGTAGACTTCCTCGTCACCGGTCTCCTCGGATGGTTCGTTCTTGAAGATGATGGTGTAGAGGAAGATGGTCACGATGCCGAGCACGAGCGAGAGCTTGATGAACAGGATCGTGAGATATTTGGCGTTCTGCGAGATGCCTTCGGTCTGGGTCTGCACCTTCATCATTTGATTGATGTAGTGCAAGTTGACGCCACCGGTGATCAGGATGACAGCCATCAGGCCGCCGATGATCGTCCGGTAGCGCGCATAGAACGCATCCAGGATTGGCTTGATGTATTCCTTCGGCACCGCCTTCTGGAGCGCCGGCGTCACGGCCATGACGAGGAACGCGAGGCCCCCGATCCAGACGACCGCCGACATCAGATGAAGCCAGTGATTGATGATCGGGATGAGTTGGGCCATGCGGGGAGGTCGTTATTCGTGATTCGTTAATCGTTCAGCGTCATCAAATAGCCAGTCTGTCATGCCGATTCACGAATAACGGTGTTTAGCGGTTCATGTCGAACTTGAAGACCGGTGCCTCGTTGCCGAAGCGTTTCTTGCGCAACTCTTCCATCAGCTCGACGGTGATGACCGGGATCCCCTGCTCACGCGCGTGGCGCTCGACGCCTTTCTTGACCATGGCGCGGAGGAAATACGGAATCCGGCTCAGCCGCGTCTGGGCCGCCTCGTCCCACACGGCTTCACATTCCTCCGCCGTGTTGAACGCGACCTTGACCTTCTCCCCGCCCTTCGGCGTATACAGGCACCACTGATCTTCATCGAGCCAATCACCGTGATCGACGTACGGCCGCGCCCGGCAGCCGCCGCAGATCTCGCTGTACTCGCAGTCGCCGCATTTCCCTTTGAGGTGCGGATAGCGGAACGAATCGAAGATCGCCGAGCGCTCCCACAGATCAACGAAGCTGTGCTGCCGAATGTTGCCGGCCGAAAGCGGCATATAGGGACAGGGCGTGACCTCGCCGTTCGGCGTCACGCGCGCATAGTTCGTCCCGGCCAGACAGCCGCCGCCCATGTAGCCCTGCGCCTTGGTGATCGGCGAATTCGGATCTTTCTCATACGCGAGCCGCTTGAAGTGCGGCGCGCAGCGCGCGCGGACCAGCATGTCTTTATACTTGTCCTGACACTCGATCAGATAACCCAACACCTCTTCGTACTGGGCAGGCGTGATATCGGTCAGCTCCTCACCGCGGCCCGTGCAGACCATGAAGAAGACGTTCAACACGCGGGCGCCGAGCTCGTGCGCCCAGTCGATGACCTTCGGCAGCTCCTGATAGTTCATCGGCTGTGCGCTGAAATGGATTTGGAACTGGAGTCCGTTGCGCTTGCACGCCTCGATGCCCTTGACCGCCGCATGCCACGCACCCGGCACGCCGCGGAACCCGTCGTGCTTCACCGGATCCAGCGAATCGATGCTGATCCCGACACCCATCACGCCGATCTCGACCAGCTCCTTGGCCAGCCGATCGTTGATGAGCATGCCGTTCGTCCCGAACACGACCATGAAGCCGAGGCTGACCGCGTGGCGCGCAATGTCCAGGATGTCGGGGCGGACCAGAGGCTCGCCCCCGGTGATTACCAACAGACAGCTCTTGTTGACCTCGGCAATCTCGCTGACGACGCGCAGACATTCCTCGGTCGTGAGCTCGTCGGAGCCGCCGCCGGCCTTCGTCGTCGCATCCAAATAGCAATGCGCGCACTTGAGGTTGCAGCGCTTGGTGAGATTCAACGCGATGAGATAGGGCTTGAAGTCATCGACGGTCCGGCCGTCCCTCGGAAGTGCCGAGTATTGAGTGCTGGGTGCTGAGTTTGGAACAGAGGCAGGTAATGACGACCCACCGAACAGGGGAAGCGAGCGACCCATAATTATAACCAGTGAGTATTATACGTATTGAGTGTTGAGTGCTGAGTTGCGCTTCAGAGCTGAGGAAGTCTCGAGGCAGAGGTCTTCATCCGGAAAACTCAGCACTCAAAACTCAGCACTCAGCACTGTCTTTACGACTTGCCCGTCAGGCTGGCGATGAGGTCCTTGAGGTTCCCGCCTTGCATCGCCTCTTTCATGTAGTCTTTGGCCTGTTCGATGCCTTCATTCGCCACGTCGAGCGTGATCAGCGTCGTGCCGACCTTGTCCGCGTGCTTTTGAATAAGCGCGCGCGTGCAGTCCCGCATGAAGCCGGCTGGCGCCCGCTCCAAGCGTGCAATGGCCTCCGGCGTCCAGGTATACGGAGAGGACGACTCGGCTTCTTTGGGTGAAGCAGGCGCGGCATCGGTCGTGGTCCCGTTCGCATGGGTCTGGCCGTTGTGGCCGTTCTTCACCGATTCCAGCTTCTCCGCGGCTTCCGCACTCGTCCCCGTGCCCTTGTTCCCAAAGATCGGCGTATAATCTTCCGCCGCTGCTTCCTTGATCATCGGCGCGGCATACTCCAAGGTAATGGTCGTCATGCCGAGCTTGCGTGCAGACTTTTCGATCTTGGCTTTCGCGCGCCGCCGCTGGAAGCCCGCCGGCACGGCGCGGATCGCCTCTTTCGCATCCTTGGTCCACTGCATCGGCACGTCGTCGTAGGCCATATCGGTCTCGACGCCGCCCTCGGCTTTCGCCGCCGCCTCGAAAATCGATTTGTCGACCTGCTTGAAGCGATTCCCTTCGGCACCGCACACGGGACATTTGACCGGCGTGTCGCCCTTCCCGATGTAGCCGCAGCCGTCGCACACGAAGTAGTTCTGCGTCATCCGATCCAGGTACGCCTGCGTGCCGGCACTCACCGCCGGCTTCTCCTCCACGATCTGGGTCATCATGCCGCTCAGGGTCGAGCCCATGAGGTCCTTCGCCACCGCATCGTCCGCCTGCATCTGATCGCGATCGATGCCGGCCGCATCCAGGCTCCCGCCGAGCGCCTTCATGGCTTCCATCGCGCCCTTGGGCAGAATATGCCCGACGGCCGAATCCACGACCGAGTTGCTGATGATGGTATGGCCCTTCTCAATGGCATACCGGTGGATGGCGGTCTTCGCCACGCCGCGCGCGAAGACCGGAATCTTCTCCATCCGGCGCAGCGCTTCCTCGGTCCAGGCAATCGTATATTCGGCTTGCGTGTCGATCGGCGGGACGTACTTGCGATTCGAGATCAGCACATTGCACGGGGCGCTGCGGAGCAGGTTCTCGGTGTTGCTCCCGATGTCCATATCATCGTCGCTGTGCACCCCGATGCGGCCGACGATCAATAGCCACGGCGTTTCCTTCCGCACGTATTGGATGATCTTCTCGAATGCCTTGCCGTCGAGCAAGGTCGTCTTGATGTCGGTGCCTTCCGCCTGGGCGATCTCGCGACTGATGTCGAGGTGCGACTGATAAATCTTCGCCAGACCGCTGTCGATAATCTCCTCGTGCAGCTTTTCCTGCTCTTTGAACCGGAAGACCTTTCCGGCCTCTTCGTTCAACACGCCCGAAATGCTGTGGAACGCCGCATAGTGGAAGTACGGATCGAACGCCGAGATCGCCTCGACCGGCCGATTGAGCGCCTTGCCCAGCGCCAAGCCCGTCATGAGCCCGCCAAAGGAATAGGGGCTGCCGTCCACCGCCACCACGATCTTGCCGCGCTCCATCGGCTTCGTGTCCTTGACGATGAACATGTCCGATGTCCGGACCCGGCGCACGACACGCTCGGTGTTGCTGCCGATCACGCTGTCCTTGACGGCCCCGACGCCGAGCGCCCCCATGATAACGAGATCATATGAATTGGTGTTGATATCTTCCGCGAGCACTTTCCAATTGCGGCCTTCGAGCGATCGGCGTTCGAGTGGCAGATTCGCCTCGGTGCACTTCTTGTCGACGTAATCCAGATAGGAATCGGTGATGATCTGTAGGCCGCGGGTGATCAGGGAGTCGTGAATTTGGCGCTGGCGGTCCAGTTCCTTTTCGTCGTGGTACTCCTCCGGAAGGCCGGCCTCCATTTGTTTGAAGCGCTTGTCGTGCATCTTGGCGGCATAGACATGGCTGCCGACGATTTTCGAGCCGAAGGTTTTGGCCAAGCTCACTCCCAGTTCGACCGCGGTATTCGAATGGTCGGAATTATCGACTGGGATATAAATCGTCCTATACATCAGACGCCTCCTTCACCACTGCGTAGACACTTGGAAATCGGCTCTCGGATGGAGAGGGCCGAGAGTATAAGTGCTCGAAGATCGGGCATGATAGCGCAGCGCCCGCGCGAAATGCAAGCAATTGGAAGACGAGAGAAATGCGGCGGTGAAGGCCGGAACGAGGGCATCCGAAGGATAGCGAGCGGCTTAGAGTCGGGACCCGGTCGCGGACACGGACGTCCGATCATGCAATGGAGCGGGCCGGCGTCGAGATTTCAAGATTTCTTCCAGCGTTAACAGCGCGTCTCGTCCGGAATTCGCCTCGAGGCCCCTCGCGAGATTCTGATCGGCATATTTGGTCGCCTGGGACAGCGAGCCCGACCAGCGGCGCGGGTCATGACTGCCATGCTTTTTCTCCCACGCCGAGAGGCAGGCCTTCGCAATCAGGCGGTTCAACGGCGCCGGGTTGTACAGCAGCTTGCGGATGCTGGTCGGCGTCAGCATCAGCGGATTGTAGCCGGCGGATAAGTAGCCTTCTTCGAGGAGTCGATGCTCCAGGTCGGTGTTCGGCTGAATGCCGAGAAAGAACATGAGGGGGAAGACCCGCTCCTCGCCGAGGATCCCGGCGACCGTCTTGTAGGACTGCACACTTTGGAGCAGCGTCTCCTCCGTTTCGTTCGGTGAGTTGAGCGAGTAATTGAGAATGACCTTGCCGCGAAACCCGGCTTCGGCGAGATAGCGGCACCCGTCATACAGCCGTTCGAGCTTGAACCCCATGTGGAGGTCGTTCAGCACGGCTTGGGAACCGGACGTGATCGCAACTTCCAAATCGCCGACGCCAGAGCGGACCATGAGCTTGGCCAGGTCGGGCGTGATCAGGGACGTCCGGATGTACCCCGACCACTCGATCTCCAGCCGCTCCTTGACGATCCGTTCCAGAATCTCGGTGCACTGCGGGTACGCTTCCTTGCCCGTGATGAACTGCGCGTCGGTGAACCAGAAGCGCCGCGCGCCCCACTGATGGTAGTGCTGGGAGATGTCTTTCACGACCATTTCGGGCGGGCGATAGCGAACCCGCTTCCCTTCTATGTAAGGATACAGGCAGAACGCGCAGTCGTAGGGGCACCCGCGTTTCGTCTGGACCCCGATGCACTCGCCCGTGTACTCCGTGTACTGCGGGAAGATGGACGTGAGATAGGGCAGATCGACGGTCAGGGCATCGAGCAGCGCCGGGGCATGCTTCTCGCCCTTCACGGTTCGGCCGTGCTCGCGGAGGATATATCGCTCGTCGGTGAGCGGCTGCCCATCGATCACCTTGAGAATCGCATCTTCCCCCTCGCCGAGGATGCCGATCGTGCCCTCCGGCAGCTTTTCGATCAACTGGTCCGCGAATGCCGTGAAGGCCCCGCCCCCGATCATAATCTGGGCGTTCGGCCGCTCCTTTCGTACCACCCCGGGATACGAGAGATTCGCACGGATGTCGCGGTAGTAGCGGTACAGGTGGGAGAGCCCTTGAAAGGACGCCGCCACGCGCTTGAGCGGATTGCTCGCGAAATAAAAGTTGAACGCATGCTCCAGCGACGCGTCGCCCTCGTGCGGCGAGAAGATTTGAATGTCGCGCCACGAGAAGCAGACGAGATCGGGCTGGAAGGCGGCAACGGCATCCGAGACGACGCGCGATCGTTGCGACTGGGGGTAGAGCGAGAGATCGACGATGCGCTGCCGCACCTCCGGCCGCCGCCGATGGATGAAATCAGCCAGATACGTCACCCCGATGGGATAGACCTTCTTACAGGGGAGGAAGATGTAGAGGATGGAGTTCATGATGTTCGAGGTTCGAGGTTCGAGGTTGTGCCCTTCAACATCGAACTTCGAACGTTTTCAACGTCGAACCTTATTTCACCGCCACATGGATTGCCACGATGCCGCCGCTGAGGTTCTTATATTCGACGTGGCGAAAGCCGGCGTCGCGCATGAGTTGACTGAGTCGCTCTTGATCGGGAAAAGCCCGAATGGAGGCCGGAAGGTATTCGTACACGCCGGTGCGATCGCCGGCGACCTTCGTCCCGATCCACGGCAGCAGCCGAAACGAATACCAATCGTACAGCGCGCGCAGCCAGCCATACACCGGACGCGAAAATTCCAGACAGACGAACCGCCCGCCCGGCTTGAGCACGCGCTGCACCTCCCGCAACGCCTGCATGAGATTGCCGACGTTCCGCATGCAGAAGCCGGCCGTCGCCGCATCCACGCTCTCGTCCCGGAACGCCAGCCATTCGCCATTGCCTTGGCAACATACGACGCGCCCAGCGAGTCCTCGTCGATTGATCTTTCGCAAACCTTCGCGGAGCATCGCCTCGTTCAAGTCGAGCGCGAGCACGCGCCCATCCGGTGCCACGCGGCCCGAGAGCAACAGCGCAAGATCACCCGTGCCCGCGCCAATATCGATCACATGGCCGCCGGGGATCATCGGCACGAAGCTCGCCGTCATCCGTTTCCATCGGTGATGGAGTCCGAAACTTAGAACGGTATTGTTGAGGTCGTACCAACGGGCAATCGCGGTGAACATGCGCTGGACGGCCTGCTCGCGCGACTTCCCGGACCAGTGCGAGATGGTGCGGGCATCGACCGACGCGGACGAGACGAGCGGTTCGGCACGCTCTTCTTCGATGTTGAGCATGCGACGGACGTAGCATTCGCTCGATCGGAATGTCAACTGCTTGGGCGCGACAGGAACCAGGGGTTGAACCACCCTCCGGCTGCGACGCGCCATGGCCGGACGGTTGATCAACCGAGGCCCCTGTCGCGTCAATACCCTTCGCGATCTTGTCTTCTTTTCTCGACCTCCCTACAATCCCTCCCGGCTTCACCGTGAGGATTTACCATGATCCGCGTCTTTTTCATGCTGATGATACTGCTCGGCCCCTCGATCGTCTGGGCTGGTGAGATTCGCGGGACGATCACGGAAGGTGGAAAATCGATCGGGGCGGGTGCGGCGATTGAGGTACGGTGCGGCGAGAAGAGCTATTCGACGACCACCGACCGCTATGGCGCTTATCGGCTGTTCGTTCCCGAAAAGGGCAAATGCCAATTTACCCTCACGCACCGGAACCAAACGCCGACACGTGAAGTGATCTCGTTCGAGGACTCCACGCGATATGACATGACCCTGGAGCAGGAAGGCGGCCAGTACGTGCTGCGGAGAAAATAGTGAGCGACGAGAAGAAGCGCGACGCATGGGATAAGACCGGCCTCATTCTCCAGTCGCTCGGTGGCTTCGTGACCGCGGCGACCGTCGCGCTGCTCGGACTCTTCGGCTCGCACTATCTCGAAGAAAAGCAGGCGATCGATACGAACGTCCGGCTCTACACCAGCTCATGAGCAAACGCGAGGAGGCCGAGAGCGCGCTGCGTAAGGACATGTTCACGTCGATCATCGACACGTTCCTGAAGCCGCAGGCTCCGTCCCTCGACGTGCGTGTGCTGAACCTCGAACTGCTCGCCTACAACTTTCACGAGTCGCTCAATCTCAAGCCGCTGTTCGCGTACATCGACCATCAGATTCGCGTCTCGCACGACCCGGCGAAGGGTGACTACCGCGACCGGTTGAACCGGGTGGCGCGCGAGATCACGCGCAAACAGATGGTGGTGCTCGAAGGCGCGGGGCAGAAGTTCGAGCGCAAATTTTCTCTGGCAAATGTCCCGCGTGCCAAAGACGGCTTGCCGGTCGAACTCGAGGAAGCCGTGCTGACGGTCGAAGGCATCGAGCGTGAGTTCCGAGTCTACGTGATGGAGGTGAACGAGGAGACGCAGGAGTTGCGGTTGCGCTTGGAAGTGATCACGCCGGACCACGGCGGTGCGGAATTCGCGACCAACAGCGTGGAGTTTTGGGTCGGCTTCTACGACTTCCCGATGATCGACCACACCCGCCTTTCGCACGATCAGCGCGTGGCCGTGACGCTGAACAACTTCGAGGACGGTTTCGCCAACATGACGATCGTCTACTTCCCCGGCTCCTATGCGAGTCTGAAAGAGAAGCCGTACTATCAAGAGGTCGTCAAGGAACTGCTGAAGACCACACAGGGGGCCAGGAGCGCAAACGCGACGACCGCCGCGAGGTAATATGCGAAGAAGTCGCAACCAGATACTGAGGGCCTTGTCCGAGCATCGTCATGCCATTCGGGAATATGGGGTGCGTCGGTTAGGCCTGCGTCATGCCGAGGGACTTTAACGGCTAAGGGACATTCCCAACGGACACCATAATGCGGTTACTTGATCAAGATAATGACAAGCCTTTGGCGAGAGTAATGCTCTATCTGACTAGAAATGAAGGGCTAGAACTATTGAGAGACCTGGAGCGACTCCTCCTAAATAAACCGAGTGACCATCACAGCCACATCGATTCAGATGATTGGAGCAAGGAAGTCACAATTGCAATCTATGACCCGAACAATCTCAGGGGATTTGATGAACGTTCAAAAAGGCTAATTTTAGAAGACGTCTGAAGACGTCTAATGCAGGACGCGGCCCTGAAGCTGACGGGAGCCCCTGGAGCGGAAGAAGCGTTTCTGCTATCGTGGGTTAGCTTGGAGGGCTTTTTTCTATGAAACACTACACCGCCGTCGTCGAGCGTGACCCTGCGACGGGCCTGTATGTCGGCTATGTCCCGGGCTTCCCGGGAGCGCATAGCCAGGGCGAAACGCTTGACGAGCTGAACCGCAACCTGCAGGAAGTCCTTTCCATGCTACTCGAGGACGGAGAGCCGACGCTTGAGAGCGAAATCGTCGGGATTCAGACGGTCCAGCTCGGCTAACTGTGGGCAAGCCGCCTGTCCTCAAGCCCCGTGAGGTGGTGACCATTCTGGAGCGGCTTGGGTTTCGCGAAGTGCGACAACGGGACTCACATGAGCAGTTCCGACACACCGATGGGCGCGTCACGACTGTTCCTTTCCATCCGGGTCGAGATATCTCACCGTCTTTGCTCCGTCAAATTGCCCACGATGTCGGCCTATCGGTTGAAGAGTTCCTCGGTAGCTGAATAGGCCGACGAGTTTCACAATCTGTCCCGCTGTCGAATGGAAAAACATCGTCGGTCTTCGCGGCATCCCCATCGGATGGGGATGAATATTTGGGACGTGATCATGCACACATTGCCTCTTCTGAAGTGAGAACGAAGACATCCTCCGCTCGTCGGCTTCCCTCCGATGGAGCCCCTCGCCGTGATATAATCCCTCGCCTTTATGAGTCACGCCATCGTCATTCGCGGGGCCCGCGAGCATAATCTCAAGAACCTTGACGTCGAGATCCCGCGCGACAAGTTGGTCGTCATCACGGGGCTGAGCGGGTCCGGCAAGTCGTCTCTGGCGTTCGACACGATCTACGCCGAAGGGCAGCGGCGGTACGTCGAATCGCTCTCGGCCTACGCGAGGCAATTTCTCGAGCAGATGGGCAAGCCCGACGTCGATTCGATCGAGGGCCTGTCGCCGGCGATCTCCATCGAGCAGAAAAGCACCAGCCACAACCCCCGCTCGACCGTCGGCACCGTCACCGAGATCTACGATTACCTCCGCCTCCTATTCGCGCGCATCGGTCATCCCTTCTGCTTCAACTGCGGCGAAGAAATCGCCGCGCAGACCGTCCAGCAGATGGTCGATGCGATCCAGACGCTCCCGGAAGGCATGAAGCTGCAAATTTTGGCGCCCATCGTCCGCGGCCGCAAAGGCGAGTACAAGAAAGAATTGCTCGACATGCGTCGGGCGGGCTTCGTCCGGGCACGCATCGACGGCCAGATCGTCGACCTCGGCGAGGACATCGCGCTCGACAAGCAGAAGAAGCATACGATCGAAGTGGTCGTCGATCGCCTCGTGATGAAGCGCAGCGAGGCCTTGAGCCGGCGGCTGGCCGACTCGGTCGAGACGGCCTTGAAGCTCGCCCACGGCTTGGTCGGCGTGCTCACCGACGGGGACGAAGTCCGCCTCTACAGCGAGCAGCTCGCCTGCATTCGCTGTGGAGTCAGCTATCCGGAGATCACGCCACGCGTCTTCTCATTCAACAGCCCTCACGGCGCCTGCCCCGCGTGCGACGGCATCGGCTACGCCGTTCGTCCCGGGTGCCCCGAAGAAGAGGACTTCACCCTGCTCGACCGGTGCGAGGTGTGCAAGGGCGCGCGGCTGAAGCCCGAGAGCCTCTCGGTGAAGATCGCGCGCCGGTCGATCGCGGAGGTGACGCAACTCTCCGTGCGCGGCGCCGCTGACTTTTTCGAGTCCTTGAAGTTCACGGAGCGGGAGCAGTTCATCGCGCAGCGGATTCTCAAGGAGATTCGCGAGCGACTGGGATTCCTCATCAATGTCGGTCTGGATTATCTAACGCTCGATCGGCCGGCGGCGACGTTGTCCGGCGGCGAAGGCCAACGCATTCGCCTGGCGACCCAAATCGGTTCCGGGCTCGTAGGCGTCCTTTACATCCTCGATGAGCCGTCGATCGGATTGCACCAGCGCGACAACCGGCGGCTGCTGCAGACCTTGCTCCGTCTTCGCGACATGGGCAATACCGTCGTGGTCGTCGAGCATGATGCGGAAACGATGCATGCGGCCGACCATATCATCGACATGGGACCGGGGGCGGGCGCGCACGGCGGAGCGATCATCGCGCAAGGCACGCCGGCGGAGGTGATGGCACATCCCGCGTCGTTGACCGGCCAGTATCTGCGCGGCGATCTCGCCGTCACGTTGCCGACCCGGCATCGAACGCCGAAGAGCTGGCTCTCGGTCGTCGGGGCACGCAAGCACAATCTGAAAAACCTGACGGCCAAGATTCCGCTCGGCCTGCTCACGTGCGTCACGGGCGTGTCGGGCTCCGGCAAGAGCACCTTGGTGCTCGAAGTCCTGTTTCACTCGCTCTCGCAACTCCTCTATCACAAGAAGCCGAAGATCGACGGCTGTAAGAGCCTCTCCGGCGTCGACGCGTTGGATAAAGTCATCGACATCGATCAATCGCCGATCGGACGCACGCCGCGGTCCAACCCGGCGACGTACACCGGCTTGTTCACGTTCATCCGTGATCTCTTCACCAACCTCCCGGAGTCCCGCGTCCGTGGCTACAAGGCCGGGCGCTACAGTTTCAATGTGAAGGGCGGGCGGTGCGAGACCTGCGAAGGCGACGGCTTGATCAAGATCGAGATGCACTTCCTGCCCGATATCTACGTCACGTGTGAGGCTTGCAAGGGCCAGCGGTACAATCGCGAAACCCTCGACATTCGGTACAAAGACAAGAACATCGCGGATATCCTCGACATGCCGGTCGATCAAGCCTTGGAGTTCTTCACGCACATCCCGTTCATCAAGCGCAAGCTGGAGACGCTGCACGACGTTGGCTTGCACTACATCAAGCTCGGCCAGTCGGCAACCACGCTCTCCGGCGGCGAAGCACAGCGGGTCAAGCTCTCACGGGAGTTGTCCAAGCGGCCGACGGGCCGCACGCTCTATATCCTGGATGAGCCGACGACGGGCCTGCACTTTGCCGATATTCAGCGCTTGCTCCATGTGCTGAACCGCCTGGTGGAAGCCGGCAATACCGTGCTCGTCATCGAGCACAACCTCGATGTCATCAGGAATGCCGACTGGATCATCGACCTTGGTCCGGAAGGCGGCGACCGCGGCGGGCAGATCGTGGCCGAAGGCACGCCTGAGGACGTCGCACGCGTGAACCGGTCCTATACGGGACAGGTGTTGCGAGAGGCTGGCGTCGGATAACGGATGTTCGAGGTTCGAAGTTCGAAGTTCTGAGTTTCGGGACATTCCTGCCCCTCGGCCGCAACCTTGCTCCTACCTTCTCACGTTCCCATTGCCCAGCACTCCGCTCCTTCGCCCTTCAACTTCGAACATCGAACTTCGAACCTTAATACGGAGGCCCTATGGCGACGGTGGCATTGCTGACGATTTCGAACATCTTCATGACGATCGCATGGTATGGGCACTTGAAGTTCAAGCAGTCCCCGCTGTGGAAAGTGGTGGTCATCAGTTGGGCGATCGCCTTCGTCGAGTATTGCTTCCAGGTCCCGGCCAACCGCATCGGGCATTATCAATTCACGGCCGCTCAGTTGAAGACGATGCAGGAGGTGATTACGCTGCTGGTCTTTTGTATCTTTTCCGTGGTGTATCTGAAAGAAGAGCTGAAATGGAATTATCTCGTCGGGTTCGCCTTGATGGCTGGCGCGGTCTTCGTGATTTTTCGCGAATGGTAGGCCAATCGGGCTCTTCCTCCTGCCTCCTACATCCGCCCTACTCCGGTTCCGATAGCCTCGATGCCCGAGCTTCCGAAAGAATAGCGTTACAGTACACGAGGCTCGGTATGGAAAAGAAATGCGCTCACCCGACGTGCACCTGTCAGGTGCAACCCGGAAAAGAATTTTGCAGCGATGCCTGCCGAAACACACCCACGCCGTCTGGACCGTGTCGCTGCGAACATCCCTCGTGTAAAGGTCACTAGCCGCACAGGTAGCTAGGAGGGTCGACCCTGGCAGCCTGTCTCTCGTCAGGACAAACTGTTCGGCGCACAGTGACTCACGTCAGTTCTGACATTTTCATCCCCGCGATTTTCCCCATCGGTTCACTTCGCTCCGGCTGAAGCCCCGCTTAGGCAATCCTAAATCCAGTCGGATTGCTATCCGCTTGATCATACCGTGGCGCGGTCCTTGCGAAGCTCGGTGCTCGCAAACCGCACATCCTGGAGGACACCATGAATCGCGACCATTTCAAAGGTTATTGGAGTCAGTTCAAAGGCGAACTGAAGCGGCAATGGGGTCAATTCACCGACGATGATCTCCTGCAAATCGAAGGCGACTACGACAAGTTCATCGGGAAACTGCAAGAGCGCTACGGTGATCGAAAGGATGAAGTTCATCGGTGGGCGGATCAGTGGTATGACCGCATGCAGGAATCCCGGAAGCAGGCTTCATAGGTCATGCATGAACGCATGTGGTGTGCGCGGAGGTGGTGATGAGCCGACGACGGCAATTTCTAAAATCAACAGGCATGGACGCGGCGCCCGTGCTCTCCCTACTGGTCACGGGCATATCAGCGGACGTGACTGAAGCCGCCCGTGACAACGGGACGACGCCGCGGATGAGCACAGCATGCGCGGACAAGAACGGCGTCGCCGGTGCGCTCCAATGAGAATGAAAAGGAATGACGGCACTATTTACCTGTCATCGATGATCATTGCGTCCTTGGCGCGGTAAACGGCTCTTCCTGTCAGAAGTCCGTCGAGCGAACCGGTGTGGGCGGCCGAGTTGATGCGCGAGTTGATGCGATGGATCACTCCCCCGCCCCTGCGTGGCCGCGAGCCAACCCGCTGGTTCGCCGCCACGCGCCCCACTACGTCAGCGTGATCCAGCCGCCAGGCTTCGCGGTCCCTTATCGCTTTCTTGCAGTCCGCTCCTCAGCGCAATAGAATGCCGGCCAGTTTGCGCGCGAGGACCGGCATGCAGGATTTCGAAAAACTCGGCGTCTTCTATCTCGGCCGCCCCTACGACCTCGGCAAGAAAAAGGCGAAGCCGGGATGGCTCCTCTACGATTCCAAGGATCTCGTCACCCATGCCGTCTGCGTCGGCATGACCGGCAGCGGGAAGACGGGTCTCTGCATCGGCCTGCTCGAAGAGGCCGCGATCGACGGCATTCCCGCCGTCGTCATCGATCCGAAAGGAGACCTCGGCAACCTCCTCTTGACGTTTCCGGAGCTCCGTCCCGACGACTTCCTCCCCTGGATCAACGAGGACGATGCGCGCAAGAAGGGCATCTCGCCATCCGAATACGCGACGCAGCAGGCCGAGCTGTGGAAGAAGGGCTTGGCGGCATGGGGACAGGACGGCGAGCGGATCGCGCGACTTTGGCAGGCCGCCGACTTTACGATTTACACCCCGGGCAGCAGCGCCGGCCTTCCGGTCTCCATCCTGAAGTCGTTTGCCGCGCCGAGCGCGGCCATCGTCCAGGACGTGGAGCTCTTGCGTGAACGCATCAACACGACGACGGCCAGTCTTCTCGGCCTCCTCGGTGTCGATGCGGACCCACTCAAGAGCCGCGAGCATATCTTGATCGCGACCATCCTCGAGCGCGCGTGGACGAAGAATGAGGACCTCGATCTGCCGAGGTTGATCGAACAGATCCAGCATCCGCCGATCGCCCGCGTCGGCGTACTCGATGTCGATTCCTTCTATCCATCCAAAGAGCGTTTCGCCCTCGCGATGCAGCTCAACAATCTCCTCGCGGCGCCTGGCTTTACCGCATGGCTCGAAGGCGAAGCCCTCGATCTGAATTCCATTCTCTATACCGCGGAGGGCAAGCCGCGCATCGCCATCTTTTCGATTGCTCATCTCAGCGACAGCGAGCGGATGTTTTTCGTCTCGCTCTTACTCAATCAAACTCTGGGCTGGGTGCGAAGCCAATCGGGCACGACCACGTTGCGCGCGATCCTGTACATGGATGAAATTTTCGGCTACTTCCCGCCGGTCGCGAATCCACCCTCGAAAGCGCCGCTCCTGACCTTGCTCAAGCAGGCGCGCGCGTTTGGAATGGGCGTCGTGCTGGCGACGCAAAATCCCGTCGACCTCGACTACAAAGGCCTCGCCAATACGGGAACGTGGTTTATTGGACGCCTGCAGACCGAGCGCGACAAGGCCCGGGTGCTCGACGGGCTGGAAGGCGCGGCCGGCGGGACCGGTCAAACGTTCGACCGGCAACGGATGGAACAACTGCTGGCCGGGCTCGGCAGTCGCGTCTTCCTGATGAACAACGTGCACGACGAGCGGCCGGCCGTGTTCGAGACCCGCTGGACTCTGTCCTATCTGCGCGGACCGCTCACCCGGACTCAGATCAAGCGACTGATGGAATCCCAGCAACGTCAAACGGCGGAGGTTCGAGGTTCGAAGTTCGAGGGTGGATCCGGACCCTCGAACCTCGAACGTCGTTCGTTCTCGCCTTCGCGTCCCGTCCTGCCGCCCGACGTGCCGCAGCACTTCATTCCGATCAGAGGATCGGCTCCGGCGGGTGCGGCCCTCGTTTACCAGCCCATGCTGGTCGGCATCGCGGACATTCGGTTTACGGACACGAAGAAAGCCATCGATGTGACGGAGAGCGTGACCCTGTTGGCGTCAATCAGCACCTCTCCCGTGCCGGTCGATTGGGATCGTGCAACGCCGGTCACGATCGAGATGGCCGATCTCGAATCGACGCCGGCGCCCAATGCAAACTTTGCGGAGGTGCCGCCGGCCGCGACGAAAGCCAAGAACTACGAGGCATGGGGCAAGGATTTCGCCGGCTGGCTCTTTCGTACGCAGAAGCTCGACCTGTTCAAGAGCCTGACGTTCAATGAAACATCGAAGCCCGGCGAATCGGAGCGGGATTTTCGAATTCGGTTGCAGCAACGGGCGCGCGAGGAGCGGGATGCCGCCGCTGAGCGGCTTCGTCAAAAATATGCTCCCAAGATCGCCGCACTACGCGATCGCATTCGGCGGGCCGAGCAGGCGGTGGCGAAAGAAGAAGAGCAGGCCCGACAAAGTCAGATTCAGGCGGCCGTGTCGATCGGTGCCACACTGCTCGGTGCCTTCCTCGGTCGCAAGACGATCAGCGCCTCGACGATCGGCAAAGCCACGACCGCGATCCGCGGCGCCGGGAGGGTCATGAAGGACTCGAAAGACGTGGGGTTCGCCAAGGAGAACGTGCAGGCGCTTCAGCAGCAACTGACCGAACTGGAAGCCGAGTTCAAGGCAGAAACGGACTCCTTGGCGACCGCCCTCGATCCGCAAACGGAAACGTTCGAGACCATCGGCCTCCGGCCGGCCAAGAGCAACATCGCGATCCGCCTTCTCTCGCTTGCCTGGACCCCGTACTGGATCGATCCTCAAGGAAAAGCCGTGATGGCTTCATGAGGCGCAGACGGAACGGTGCGAGGCTCTTCTCTCACCCCGTGATTGGAGGATTCGAGGGGAAAGTGGCTGTCCGCCGGATTAGATTCACGTGTCCTGCGTCGCTCACCGCGCCGGCCCCACCCACTGGACGATGACCTGGCTCAGCTCGGACGCATCGAACGGCTTCAGCAGATAGGCCTGCGCGCCGGCTCGCACCGCCATCATCGCCCGCTCACGCGCCTCGGCCGCCGTCACCATGATGATCGGCAGCTCGGGCTGCTCCTCCCGAATGTGATCGAGGACCTCCAGGCCGCTCATGAGGGGCATCCCGATATCCAAGATCAATCCATGAAGTCGCTCGGCGCGTAAGGCAGACAACGCTTCCTTTCCGTCACACGCCGTCAGGACCGTGTACCCCTCGGCCGTCAACCGATCGGTAAGCATCTGGCGAATGTCCGGATCATCGTCGGCAACGAGAATACGCTTGACCTCTGCCGAGGGATCGAGCTTTCGCTCGATCGTCCGTCGGAGGGGCAGCGTCACGATGAAGGTCGACCCCTTCCCCACACGGCTCTCGACCGCGATCGTGCCGCCATGCCGTTCGACGAGATCCCTCACGATCGAGAGGCCCAGGCCGTGCCCCTTGACGTACTGCGCTTTCATGCGGTCCAAATGGAACGATGGGTCAAAGATCCGGGGCAAGATCTCAGGCGGAATCCCGTCACCGGTATCCATCACGGACAGCCTCGCGACGTACCCCTTCTCGGAGACCATCTTCACCGCGATCTCGCCGCCGTGGGGCGTGTATTTGATCGCGTTGTCGACGAGGTTCGTGAGAACGCGGGTGATCTTGTCGGCGTCCGCCCATACGATCAGATCTTCGTCCGCACACTCGATCTCGAGCCGTTGCTGCTTGCTGGCGGCGAGCGGGCGCAGCTGCTCGACGACGTCGAGTGCGAGCGCGTGCAACGAACATTCGGCCGGCGAGAGCTGCACCTGCTCACGATCGAGCAACATGTCGAGTAGATTGTCGACGAGACGGCCCAGCCGGCGGCTGTTCGCGAGCATGCGAACCAGGTACTGCTGCTGCTTGTCCGTCAGCGGGCCGACCAATCCGGCTAGCATGTTGTCGGCAAACCCCGTGATACTGGTCAACGGTGTGCGGAGATCGTGTGAGACCTTCGCCAAGAACTCCTCCAGCGCGGCCGTCCGCTCACGGACCTTCGCCTCCAGGCTCAAGTTCAATTCTTCGATTTGTTGATGCGCCGCCGCCTTGTCCAACGCGATGGCGAGCTGCCCCCCGACGGTGATCAGCAGGTCCAAGTCCTCTTTGGTCAACGGGGCATCCGGGAGCCGATCAACCGTCAACGAGCCGATGATCCGATCCTTGACCTGTAGCGGCACCGCAAGGATCGATTTGGCGTTCGTCAGCGTCGCCAAGGTTCGGTACAGCGGGTGCATGCGATCCCAATACTCCCGAACGTCCTCGACGATGACGGCCTGACCTTTTAGAAAGATCAGCCCTTCGAGCGTGTCGGGATCGGTAACCGGTACCTCCATCCGCCGGGCAAAGTCGGCGACATCGTCGGGAAGCCCGTGCAACCGAGTGTCATAGACGACCTGACGGTCCGGGTCGAAGAAGGCAATCATCGCCCGATCGTAGTTCAGTTTCTGCGTGATGGTTTCCAGTACCCGATCCATCAGCACTTCCCGATCGAGAGTGGAGGCAAAGACCACCGTCGTTTCATGCAGCATGGTGAGCTGTTCCACCCGGCGCTGGAGTTCCGCCGTAATCTGCTGCTGCTGGACATACGCCTCCTGCAGTTCGACATGACGGGCGTCGAGGGTTTGCACCTGGTCGGCGATCAATTGTTCGCGCTCTTCGATCTCCTTCCGCAACACTCGGCGGGCGAGCGAGATGACCATCGACCGCGCCCACGGGGCACGCTCCTTTGCCGACCAGACAACTTCCCACTCGCAGTAGGGATCGCCCTTTGCGAGGCACGCGCGATCCGTGATCACGGCAGGCGGCAAGTGCCGAAACTTTTCAGGCACGGAGACCAAATATCCTTGATGGGCTTGACACCACTGCGCAGCGCAGGCGCGCAGATACGGGCCGAACTGCCGGTATGCTCGCTCACTGAACCGCATGCGCACGGTGGCCGACCGATCGGAGACGTGCAAGGCCTGAATGGAGTACGCATTCTTCCCCGAATAAATTTGAGCGAAGTACGGAGACATTTTGTAAATCCGGGGAATGGAAAACGGGCGACCGAGCATTTGGCTGAAGGGCGTAATCGCCTTCTCTCGCGCCATATTGAAGGAGAACTGCGGATCGCCGGAGATGTCCGCGCACAACTCACAAAGGAAGGCCACGAACTCGAACGAATAGCTGTTCCAGGAATTTCGGAGGAATTCGGCAGTGATGTGGTAGCGGCGATCGGGAATGCGTTCATTGAGGCGACGGACCAGTTCGTCGATGACCCGCTGTCCGTCGGGCGGGCCTCCACCTCGAACCGCACACGCCTCCAAGTATTCGAGGCAGGCTCGAATCGTCATGCCGTTGATGTCACGGATCGCCGTGCGGTCGGGCTCCACGCCGAACGGCTGGAACTCCATCATGCCTTTTTCGGTAATGACGTGGTTGCGGGAGAACAGTTCCGCCGCGCCGGGACTCGACGGCGCGACCGATCGCGGCGTCACCGTCACTCGGCGGGACTCTTGCTCGACACCGGCGAGCCGGCCGCCCCTCGCTCCGCTCTCGAAGGCTCGTCCGGGCTGCTCTTTTCTGGACCAGATCACTTCCCACTCGCAATAGTCATCGCCCTTGGCGAGACACCGCCGGTCGATCACGGTGGCCGGAGCCAGTGCTTGGAACCGCTCCGGCACCGCCACAAAGTACCCCTTGTGCGCATTGCACCAGTGTTCGGCACAGGCTCGGCGATAACGGCCGAACTGCCGGTAGGTCCGCTCGCTCAGCCGCATCCGAATGACAGCCGACTCGGCGAGGACGTGAACCGCTTCTGTGTAGAACGACTCCTTGGCATAACGTTGCGCAAAATAAGCCGACATCTTGTAGATCTGTGCAACCGTAAAGGGGCGGCCCAAGGCCAGGATGATCGAGGAGATGGCCTTGGTGCGCGCCATGTTGAACAGAAAATCCCGATCGCCGGAGATGGCGATGCAGAATTCGGCGTTGAATGCGGAAAACTCAGCGGAATAGCTGTTCCACGGATTGCGAAGGAACTCCGGCGTGACGTGATACGCGCGATCCGGGATGCGTTCGTTCAGGCGGCGGGCCAATTCTGCGACCGCAGCTCGGGCCGCGTCCTTGCCACCAGTCCGGCCGACGTAGTCTTCCAGATAGTCGATATCGGCCCGAATGACGACCCCGCTCAAGTCCCGGATCGGCGTCCCATCCGCTTCGATCCCGAACGGCTGGAACTCCATCATGCCCTTTTCGGTAATCCGATGCTCGTTGGAGAGGAGGTCGATCATGGAGGTGATGCAGCCCGCTGAAGAAGGCCGACTCTCTTTCAGAATGGCCGTGTTTCGATCCGTACTTATATGTAAGATATGAGCCGTTAGGATACCTCAACACCAATACCCTTTCGCAACAATTTTCGACCACATTTAGAAGCGACCCCGTTGATGCCCGTTAGTGCCGCCCTGGAGCAGATCGAAGTGGTGTTGTCGCACGATACAGAAGACGTCCAGCTTCATGTGAGGGTGTCGAGCGAGGTCCCAGCGGCAACCCTGCCCAGCGAGGACCCTGCGAAGTGTGGAATCGCCCTTCATCGCTCCATCTTATGGTCACGCACGGCTTGAGAACGGCGCTCCATGCAGGCCTCAAGCGACAGCGATGATTCACCAGCCTGGCTACAGCGTTTTCAGGAATTCGATTAATTTCTCTTTTTGATCACGTTCGAGATCGGTCCCATATAGGTGTCCCGCGTTGCTGTTGCCCGGCTCGCGGGTTTGGAAGAGAAAGCGCCTGTATGGTGTCGCCCGGTTGAGAATCTTCACGTCGACACGGTGATTCCACACGTCATTGCAGAGCGCCGGGGCTATCGCATGGTCACAGGGGGTGCGGTCATACTGATCGGCCGCCTTTGTTTTCTGACCTGACCGCGCCGGTACGTCAACGTGACGAACAGGAAGCCCGAACTCCCGGAGGAGGTCGTGTACCGAATTCATGTCCTTCTCTTGCAGCAGTGCGTCAATGCGCTTGTGGAGCTGATCTTTGAACGCCGCTGCGGCTTCTCGTTCCGTCAGGCCCCCGACACCAGTCCGCACGCCGAACGCCGTCGCCGTCCCCTGCTCATCGACCGTCAAGGTTGTCGTTTGTCCGCCGCCGGCGGTGATCCGCACATGATCGCCAGGTTCGAGGGTCATTTCATACTTGAAGCCGACCTTCTGCCAATCATAGATGGGGTTCCCGCGGTAGAACTGGGCCGGCCGGTGCTCCGGTTTCTCCAGGAGATCCCGCAATGTGAGCACCGAGCCGTTGTGTAAGTAAGGGGCACGCAGCCAGATGCCGTCGAGCAGCATGTTCGCATAGCCCTGCTGCGTCCTGAAGTGTTGCAGTTTCCAGGCATCTTCTGGGTGCGGCGCCTGACGCTCAATTGAATTCAGCGCGCTTTGTAACGCGGTCGTGAAGACGTTCATCCGCGCGGGGTCGGTCCCCAGTTCGCGCGCTTCAATCGGCTCGACACGCCCCACATGGTCGCCGTTCACCGCATGGCACGACGCACACCACTGTTGAAAGAGCTGCCGGCCTTCTTCCCTTCTCTGCACCAGTTGCTGTCTTGTCGTGACTTCTCCATCGTAGAGGCCTGAATTGCCGGACGGCGCAAAGTCATCGAAGCGCGGCGCCGGCCGTTCGCTGATCCAGTCGGTGATCCGCAAGACGCGCTTCAGGTCCAGCGTCTCGATGTTCGGACCGTTGACGACAAGGCCGGCGATGATGTTTCGCTCGTCAATGACGTTCGTATTCCCATCCCAGTGAAACCGCATCCCGGTCCGCGCCTTTTGGTTCCAGATCGAGGTATGGTCGATGATGCCGCCCGGAAACTCCACGGGGAGAGACGGCTTGACGAGGGTGCGCTTGCCGGGGCTCCAGGCGTCCACGCGGCCCGGACCGAACCTTGGGAAATGGCCGTCCTTCTTCGGATCGATGAAATCGAACGATTCGTTCAGCCACGTCGCATATCGCCACGTGAGGGGAATCAACACGAACCGGTACGCCATACGGTGGACCGCGTTCCTGATTTCCTGACAGAGACCTGCGAACCCGTGATCGTACACCTGCCTGCCGAGTTCCATCTCCGGATGGAGCTTCAGAATGCTGTTCATCGTGCGATCGGGACGGACGATCGCGTCTTTCACATTCGCCATCCTGCCCTGCACGAGGGCGCTGACGAGATTGCCCGACGTAAATCCCGGATCGTCCGTTGCGCCGAACAGGAACAGAAAGAACAGTTCGATATCCACGGTATTCGCCGGCATCCCGAGCACGATCGTCTGAGGACCTTTGGCGCTCGCTTGAATCGTGGACGCATGACAGAAGGCGCAATTGATTCCCACGAAGTCCATTCCGAAGACGCGCCGCTTGGAAAAGCCGATCGGCCGGTCCACGACGATGGGTTCTGATTTTTCCTCAATGAGGACCCGAAATGTTCTGAGATCAACGTGTCGGTCTCGGACAATACGCCGGGCGGGGGTGTCCCGAGGCTTGAGACGGTCTTCGTTGATCAATCCGAAGGCTTCGTAGCTATGGCCCCTGTCCCCGTCCCGCGCTCCGTAGAGCGGTCGATAGGTGTCCCGATCGGACGCGTCAGGCGGCACAACGTTCTCCATGATAATTTTCTCGGGTGGCCACTCTTTTGGGAGGACTTCCCAAATGAAGTAAGTAATGCCGCGCGCCAGGAAATGATCGGAGCCGATGGAGCCATATTTGAACTGGTCCTCGATCATCGCGAAGTCTTCCGGCTCACCATAGAGTCGAGTCGACAGGAAGAGGCCGGTCCCCAGAAACGCGATCATCAGTGCCGACGCCCACCCGAGCGGTTGCAACTTCGGCACGCGCCGCACCCATTGAACGGCCACATACGCGCATAACATGCCGAGCCCGATCATCACATAGTCTCCGACCGTGTCGACGATGTATGGGACCGGCTTATTCAGCGTGTACAAGAGCAGTCCCGCGCTCACGACGACGATGATGAGCATGCACACCGACGCGAGGATTCGGAAACCCCGCCGCCAGGCCAGGAGCAGGACGACGAAGCTGGCCGCAATGGCGACCCAGAAGCTCGTCTGATTCTCCGGTTTGCCATGGACGAGATACGTGACGAAGAGGCCCGCCGCTAAAAAGACGATCATCAAGATCAGCTTCCACCCCAGCTTCGCGGAGGCCGCGCGGCTGAACCACAACAGGCCCAAGGCGCTTAAGACGGCAAGGCCCATCAGCGCGCAGTGCCAGCCGAAGCCGAGGAGCAGGGCCACGCCGCCGGCAATCAGTGCGCCACCAGCCACGGTCCGCGCGGTCCACCGTCCCTGCCAGGCAAAGACCAACGTCCCCATGCTGAGCACGAGGAGCGCCGTCATCGCCATGGGATGCCACTCAAAGAACAGCAGCAGATTCAGCAGGACCCGTGTGGGGCCCACCTTCCACAGATAGACGCCGGTCAGCGAGACCAGAATGCCGAGCACACTCCACCATCGTCTCTTGGTCGACAGCTCACGCGTGGCGGCAATGGCGACCATGCTCGCGAGGAGGATGATGAAGCCGAAGAACTCAAGCATGTGTTCGCCCTTCGGCTCGGCCAGCCATTGTCGGTCTCCTTCGGATCACGCGTTGATGTTCGCCTCGAGCAAACTCGGATACACCCGCCACACGTGCCAGGGCTCTTTTCGCCATTCGGCCTCCAGCTCGGTCAGCTTGCTCTGCAGACTCTTGATGACCCTACGCGCATCATCGGCGTGCGGCGGGACCGCCAGCGTGGAGAAATCATTCTTCATCAGGGAGGTGCGCGGTACATTGAGGTTGAAATTGGCGTTCACCAACCGCTGATAGACGTCGAGCGGCAACCGGCTGCCGTCACGGGAGAGCCTCGGTGGTTGTTTGTGCGCCCACAGTTGATAATTCCAGAGAAAGGACCCGACGAGATCGTGGCGGACCGTGACGAGCTGCATGATGCAGGCGACGAGGTGCGCGAGCAGCTCGTTCATGATCGCGCCACCCGTGAGATCTTTGACCATGTCCCCGACGCTCGGAATGAACGTCTTGAGATCCTCGATCCAATTCAGTACAGCCGAGTCGCGGGCGATATCGGGATAGATCGTGATATACGACCTGGCGTGCTCCAAGAAGATCGTGAAGAATCGCTCGAGATCGTCTTGCGTCGGCGTGTCGAATCCGGCGCCCTTGATCCCGCGCCTGGCCGCATCTCGCTCGGAATGGTTCACCGAGAAATCGTATGACCTGTACGTATCCTCGAATAGCTGCAACATGCCGGCTCGCGTGAAACTAAAGATGCTGTCGAAATCGCCACCAGCCGCCATTTGTGCATGAGTGACCGCCCGATTGCTTTCCTGGGTGCGAAAGATGAAGGGCCACAGCAGCCGGCCTAGCGGATGGTCCGGGAACAGGCAGTTCCGCGTCGCGATCGCCACATGGGCGCCGGCCGCGAGATGGATACCGTTAAAGTGCGTGACCAACGAGAGGTGGTTCGTGGCCGCACACAGGGCCAGCCGCTTCGCGAATTCCCATGTGGCGTCACCCGGCCTGGAGACGCCAAGCTCGCTCTTGATACGGATCGGCCGCACGGCACGCGTCGGCCGGTCGACACAGAATAGGACGTGGCATCCGAGGTTATACACGCCCTCGACGTGTTCGTACGGCTTCTCCTTGAAGAGCCGAAAATCCCATTCGTACAGATCCTCACCGTAGGCCTCCGGATCAGGAAGCTCCCATCCGCTGCTGTCAGCGTCGAAATTTTTGCCCGCGTCTTGTCCCACTCGCCGATATTTCCGGATATACCCGGCGTACGGCCCTCGCACCGCCAGGGCCCGAGGTCGACGCTTTCTTGGAATTCGAGCGGCATGATCGGCGGGTCGAAGAGTTTCCGGTGCCGAGACGTGTAGGCCTGCCGCAACGCCTCGTATGGATCCGTGTCGATAGGTGGAAGGCCGGCCTGCATCGGGGGAAAGAGCCGATAGAGCATGACCTGAACCCAGGTACCAGCACGCATTTTCCAATCCCATTCATCGGCGGGCTCGTGACCGGCGACTTGGATGGCTGAAATGCGAATATCGGGAAAGATCTGATTGAAGGAGACGCGATTGATGCCCCTCAGCGACTTACCGAAGAGGAACACCAGTATCCAGCGCCACCAGCTCATTCGGCCGGGTACCGGAATCTTCACCGGCTTGTTGCCTCTGAACTTCACCACAGCGATCAGATTCCAGAGACCGCGGCGAAGCGCCCAGAGACCACGCGCCCTGATTCGACCGGGCAATGGCAGCCACATGATGACGCCCGCCGGCAGCCAGAGCGTGACAGCCACCAGCGGCACGAGCACTGACAAAGCGATGGCTTTGCCGACGGCAGCACATGCCTTTGCGAGAAGGAGTCCCATGGCCATTCCTTTCTTGGCGCCCTCCGCCAGTGGTCGGCCATTGATCGAAGAAGGCCACAGACGAGTACGGCCCCCGCCGGGACCTACACCGGAGCACCCTCATGCACATTGCGCCACGGCTGGAAGGGATTCGCCAGTCCGTGAACCGCCGGGCCGAGCGCCGGGTAGTGCCGCAGCAGGACGCTCTCGAAGCCGTTGTCGTCGATCCAGTCCATGCCGGCCTTCGTATAGATTTCAGGCCGGTAATCGGTGGTGAAAAAGCGGTCGCTCTTCAATCGCCGTGAGGCCATCACGATGAAGATCCGGAAGGCGGTGTCGCTGAATCCGAACCCATCCGGCGGTTCTTCGCCGAGCAAACCGACCAGCGTATCGACCCGATCGAGGTTGTTGTCGTAGAGATCGGCGATTTCCTTCGCCCATTGTGAATTCAACTCGTCGAATGTCTTCACGCGAGGCATCCGCAGCAATTCGCGAAAACGGTTATAGCGGGGAACGCCGCGCTCACGGTCGCGCAGCACGTCGATCGTCGCCACGTCGAAGAGCCGTTCCGGCTGATCGGGGGGACGGTACATCCGCAAGGACTGAGGGTAATTGTGCAGGGCGATCGCACCCGGGTGCGCCAACCCGAACGAATAGAAGACGTTCTCCACGCCAAACCGGTCGAGCGCTCCGCGCGTCCTGACGCCTTCAAGATCATGGAAACCGACGTAGCTCGCCTCATCGGCATCGACGAGACAGTGAATTCGATAATCGTCCGGGATCAACGGATGGAGTCGGTAGACCGAAATGAATTCCTCCGTGAGTGCGTATGGCACGCCATGGTGGTCGACGGCGGAGCCGAGGATCCCGCTCAAGGCCTCGCTCTCGGTCACCCGCCCGAATGTCTTTCGGATGTGCTCGCCGAACAAGCCCCACCAGTTCGCGTTCATGCCGACTTTTAACACCGGCTGTCCGAGAATGGCCGGCGTCCACTCCACGGTATGGATCTTGGCCATCAGAGCGGCATTGATCAATCGAGCCGTCTGAAACAGCCGTTCATCATCGCCGGCCCAGGACGGATATCTCTGCATCAACATGTCGCAGATCGCGTTGTGCTCTCTGGCAAACAGCGTGTGCAGGAGGCTGATCCCGGCCCACCAGCCGCCCATGAAGCCGGTTTGATCGACTCCCTGCACGGGTGCGGGGCTATCGGGGAGACGGGTGTCACCCTCGACCAGCGCCAGCTTGCCGCCCCGCCCGGATCGCAGTTCGCGTTGTCTTGACTGATCGCTCCCGTAAATTTGTGAGCCATCCCACCAGAATGTCCCGTCGGCCAGATACGTCGGCGGTCCTGCCGTGCACCCGGGTGGCCGCGTCTCGTCAGGATACGTGCGGTCAATGGTCATCGCCGTATCCACTCGCTGGTCCACCGGCCAATCATCATGAGGCTGGAGCGGAACGCGAATCCGGTTCGCCGGACACAGGTCCGCGATATGACGGGCCCAATCATGCACCTGAAATTGAATCCAGGCGGTCGCCAAAAGGTTAAGCGACTCCGCCGGACGAAAGGTCGTTCGAACCATGAGCGTGTTACTGACCTCGCGCGGGGTCGGCCGTTCCCGTTCCAGGTCCCTATTCCCCGTCACGGGACAGAACCGCTGCTGATCGCCGTTCCAATAAGTGGGATAGGAGTCCTCAAATGGAAAGTTACGGCCATAGCGGGCTGCCAGCCGCCCCATATTCGGACTGTGCAAATCGTTGTAGCTGCCATCGGCACGGCGATAATGCAGGTCGTCGAGATCAAACGGATCGGGTTGAAGGAACGGATTTGCAAGCGGCTTTCCCACTGGACCAGGGGGCGGTTGATAATTGGGTGGCTGGGCGCGGATTGGCAAGCAGGAGGTATCGTGGAGATTCCAGCGCCGGAGGTCGTGGCGGAGCGCCGGCAAGTTCCAGAGCCGCAAGCTCACCGCAGGCCAGGGCCGATACGGGAGCTTATACCAGGGAACAAACCGATTAATGACGCGAAAGACTGCCGCCGCCAGTCCCATCAACGTGACCTGTTTCCGCATCGGTCCCTCGCTCTCGAGGATGGAGGTTCACTGTGGTTGGTCACCTAGATGAAATGCCAGCATTCGCAACACGCATGCCCCTCGGCATGGCGGCGAGCACGAAAGAAACAAGAGGAAAATCACGCTCGAATCGATGTGTGAGCAGAAGAGATCAGGCTCTGAACTAGCATAAAAGGTATCGAAATTGATTCAGGTCGTATCTAGAGGGATACGCAATATGAGGATGGGACTGGGCGATCCTCCAATGCGAGATTCAACTAGAGGACCAGAGCCGTTCACCGCGAGTGAGTGCACCCACTCACTCGCGCTCGTTCGGATCCGAGGTCAGAGTGCGGTCGGGCAAGGTCAGGCAAAAGGCATCGGGTGGCAACTGCTGCCAACCGCTCACTCGTTCGGCTTCTTGCGATCGCCGACGCACAAGCTCTCTGCGACCGTAGAACCGCAGCCATCCGGCCATCTCTTCGCCATACCCGGGCCGATCGCGCGGAAGCGGAGGGAGGAGAACGAGCAGTTGCGCCCGCAATTGGTCTGAACATACATTCAGCAACGCATCCAGCAATCTCGTCCCGAGCCCCGAGCCGCGGTAGGAAGGCCTGATCCAGACCAGCAGACGGACCCGTTTGTTTTGCGAGCGAGTGTGAGGTATCGGATGCGAAGCTGAGGGAGGCTGAGGTATCGAATGCGGAGCCAATGCGCCGATTCCCCAAATGGCGGCGTCCGATGGGACCGGGTGCTGCGGAGCCGGCAGTTCAGGGTCCGAAATCACGGCGAAGACCCAGGGATTGAGGAACGGCGCATAAAATTCCTCATACTTGGTTGGGGCCCATTCTTGCGTCAATTCCTCGAACACTCGTTGAAGGCCGCTCGGCGGGAAACGGCAGGGCCTTCGATGAGCGATGGCGTTCTTTGCCTCTGTCAAAAGCGTCACCCATCCCGAAGGGAACGCCTCCAATGTGAGTTTCTTTTTCCCCAGATGTTCGTTCAAAGTACTCCCAACGTCTTTAGGCTCAGCGACCTCGCGGCGATACAGGATCGTCTTCGCCGTATCGGCGACCGGCGGCAAATTGAGTTGATACTCGGCAAACTGCACGAACTCGACACTGTAGAGACTTCGGAGATTCGACCATGCCCGCCTCAGTGTCTCGGTGCTCGTCCAGCGCCGGAAGAGATTCATCCAACCCCGATTCAAGGCGTGAGCATGATACGTCGCCAAATTCAGCGCGTAGAACGCGTTCTCCATCACCTGAAGCTGCTGATTGCAGAAGTGTGTCACGACAACCGGATCCGCCGAACCCTCCTGGCTTGGAAGAGGCCATTGAAACAGCTTGGCCAGTTCGGGATAAATTTCCTCGTCATACTTCCTGAGAGACGGCTTGTCGCGGAGCGCGAGTTCCAAATCGAGGAACGCTTGGTTCTCGCGCAAGAAGGAATCACGAATGCCGGGCGGCACGCTGATCCAGGCTGATCGCAGTTTATGGAAGAATTCGTCCGCGGTATGATCCACAGGCGCCCCTCACCTCGGCCTACTCATAAAAGCTTCGCTTGCGCCACCCGGAAGACTTCCCACCCGATATGATACCCGAGTTGGCGGTACGATTCGAATTGTGATTCTGAAAAGAACTGATCCACCGTCGTCTCGTGGGGGAAATCGTGGTGCCGGGTCGCGTATTCGAGCACGTCCGCCGGCTCATCCCCGGTCAGGGAGGCTTTGATGTAGACCAGCGTGCCGACCGGCGTGCCTGCGTCGACAAGATCGTACCGGATCGTACCGATGGCGTGATGCCACTGGGTGTACCGCTCCCCGTTCTTTCGGCGAAGTGGCGTCAGATCGATCTCGATATCGATGCCGAAGTCAATGCGGATTTTTCGAATCGCATTGCCCAAGTCTTCGAACCCGCTCGTCGGATCCGCGGCGGCATCGCAGCAGACTATGTAGAGACAGCGGCGCTTCACGAGCTCATAGATCCCCAGATTGTCGAAGTGCCCGCCGTCCGAGAGATAGACGTACCGGCTTTCCGCCGACGCTTGCCCTAGCAACTCTGAAAGCAGGTACCAGAATCCGACGGGGGGGCCGGATTTCCTCCAGGTCCCTTTTACGCTCTTGGGGTTTCCTACCCACCAGCCCAACCGCAAGTTCACCAGCGCTAGAAAGAACGCGACGAGCCGACTGGTATGGTAGCCCCAATTTGGGGAGATTGCCGCACCGGAGATGGCGAGAGCCGTGCCGAGTTGAATGCCGTCACAAAATTCCACGGTCGGACGATATCCCGTTTGCTTACTGCCGCAAAACGAAGGACTCAAGACGAACGAGGCCGCTTTCCGCTCCTGCCACGCCAGTTGACGATCGTATTTTTCCGCCGAAGCCTTTCCCGACACTGCTTCCGGAGACCTAACCTCGGTTAAATTCAGCGCGGTGTTGATCAAGAGGTAGGGCCCCTCGTACGCATGACAGGCCAATGCCGAAAGGGGCAACTCATCGTGTGGGTCCAACTGCGTGACCGGGTCGGGCTTGGAATGCCTAGTCCTCGACGCCCTCAGGTAACAGCGCACCAAGCGATTTCGATAGAACGCATGCATCGAACTTATTGACGTCGACGAGGCCGGCCATGGCGACGGATACGATCACAGATACAACGAAGACGATCAACAGAATCGACAGTTGCACGCGTCGAACATCCCAGTAAGGTTGATCGACCGGTGCAGGAGTTGCCGTGCGTTGCCCCTCCTCCACGTTGATCGCGATGTGGACACTTTTCTCCACGACGTGGACGTCTTGCACGCGCCTGAACTCCACGGATGGAGGAGTGGGGACGCCGGACGCGTATTCGACGATCTGCTTGGAGACGGTGGCAATAAAGATGAGCAACCCCAGCAGCGCCAGAGCCGGCAAGATTCTCGTCGCAAGTTCCAACCATGACTGGGACCTGGGGCTTCCTGTCTCCGGACTCTTGCCCAGCAGGCCTGCCGAAATCAGGCTAAAGATCCATCCCGCAATCACGCTCCACTTCGCCGTGGTGAACTCGGATAGCGCGAGCCATGCGGCAGGACCATAGAAGGACACCGCCAAGAGGCCGGACCAGAAGACGGCATACGTCAAGAGCATGCCTCCCTTCGCGGCAAGCCATTCGCGGTGCAGCTCTGTGTCGAGACGCGCGCGTCCGGCAATCCAAAGACTGGCGCTCAAGAAGAAGATGAGAACGCCAAGCGACGGAAGCCATGTCAACAGATGCCAAGGTTCTTCGACCCACGAGAGATGCCGGACACCAATGTCGATGACCAAGTAGAAGACCAAGCCGCCGAGTCCGCCTGCTAGAAGAGAAATCAACGGACTGATCCAAATAAGCGCCCACCGACTTCGGCGCGATACCTCAAAGAGCAGCGTGACCAGGAATCCCGCCACCCCGGACGCGATCGCCCATCGACCCCCGCGGCACCAGTCAAACGCTGAACCAGGTTGTGTGGACTCATCATCCTGCCCCGAACAAGACCGGGGAACCGTCATGGGCTGGTGGCCCAGATCGCTCGATGGCCGAGGAGGGTAAACAACATGAGGCACCCACTCCTTCAGATCGACATGGTGCAAGGAGGGCGCTTCGCTGGCTGCATAGTGACGCATGATCAAGCCGGTGATGACGACAAAGGTCAGCGCCAGGGGAAGGCAAACCAGCAGGTTAAGCTCTAGCGATGTGTATGGGACCTTGTGTCCTTTGCGTGACATTCGCTGAAGCCCGGTCAATGTAGCCCAAAGAGCCACCGGCACCAGCAACATGGCTCCGAGGAACCATCGGCTGTCATTAGAAAACTGCGTGAGGTTGGCAACGCAGGCCATAGCCGGCGAATGAGCGGTGGCGGCTGCCGCCGCTTTAGGACATGGGACGTCGGGGAAGAGCGCTTTAAGAAGAAGCCACGGCACCATGATCAACGCAGCAATGCCTGGGATGACGATCAGCGCATTCAAGAAGAGGTTCCGTGTATAGACCGCAATGGCCGCCCATGTATCGAGTGAGAAGAAGCCCAGCGCCGGCGTGAGATAGTTGCTGTAGCTTCGCAGGTGGCCGATGGCAGGCGGTTCTGGCCCATTGGCCCGTCCCTCTTTCAGCTCGTTGAGACTCCGTTCCACCTCGGCGGCGGGCGCCAGTGCCTGCGCGTCCGGAAGGAACGTGTGGCGCATCCTAAACATCCATGCCGTCAACCAGCTCCCGATATAGCCTCCCCCCGAGACCGTAGAGAGATAGTCGACATAACTCAGAAGACTTCGTGGGATGTCCCTGCGTTCGGTCTCCGGCTGAGTCTTTAGCTCGGTCTTCGGCTCAGTTCCCGGCTCATCAGGCTCGGCGGGAATTGTAGACTGCACCTTCGCCATCGCTTGAAGAATGCCGAGATTGAACGTCGCGCTTCGGATTCCGCCGCCGGAGAGCGCCAGGCCGACGAGGCCCAGATAGGATTGGGGCGGAAGAGAATTATCGGTACGCCCGCCGGTTTGCGGAGGCAAGGCATTGTCCAGTACCTTGTAGCCGATTCCTCGGCGCTCGCGTCTCTTTCTCAAGAACCGGAGTTCGGCGGGGAAGACGTCCTTGTCGAAGGAGGAAGACGGGGTGTCGCTCACAGAGACTCCAACGTATCACAGCCTTCGTTAGTTTCGGAGAAGTCGCAGTGAGCTCCTCTGAGTCAGTGCCGACACGCAGCGACGAGACATGGGATTCCAGTCATGCCGGCTCACCACAAGGCAGCGCGTGTGGCGAGTCGATCCTAAGGGTTTAGCAAGACTCATTCCGACTCTCTATTCGTGCAAAGCGGCCCTTCTCCTCACTCAAGTCGAACGCGCTCCTTTTCCAACAAGACGGCTGCGTATCGATCCAGATAACTCGCGTATTCTCTTCGATACGCCGGCGCCATCGTGAGCAGAGACGTTCAGGATGGACGGGACGAGGAGAGTAAGGGCCGGGGGAATGCTTTTCGCAGATCTAAACGTGGATGCTAACTCGGAGAGGAGAGGATTGGTGTGCGCACCGACGGCGAGGGTGGTCCATCGATGGACGAAAGGTCAGGTCGGAACGGGAGACTCGAACGCCGCTCGCGCCTCATGGCGTCGGCTGTGTTCTCAGTGCGTTTTCCGATCCTTCTGCATGATCTTGTCGGTCCAGGCGAGCAGGATTGCGGAGCCGAGGAAGGTCATATGGATGAAGATCTGCCATTTGATGTGCTCGGGGTCGACGTTGGTGATATTCACGAATGCCTTGAGGAGATGAATGCTGGAAATGCCGATGAGGGACGCGGCCAGCTTCACCTTGATCGTGCCGGGATCGACATGGCTCAGCCAATCGGGTCGATCGCGGTGTCCCTCGAGATCGAGCTTGCTCACGAACGTCGCGTAGCCCCCGATCACGACCATCGTGAGCAAATTGGCGACCATCGTGATGTCGATCAGCGAGAGCACCCCCAGCATGAAGATCGTTTCCGTCAGGTCACGGATCTCATGCACCATGTCCCACAGCTCGGTCAAGAATTTGTAGGCATAGAGACATTCAGCCACGATGAGTCCGGCATAGAGCGGCGCTTGAATCCAGCGGCTGGCAAAGACGATCGTTTCAAAGGCCTGCTCGACCTTGCTGATCGAGCTGCCATTCGTCGCCGGCTCGACAGTGGCGACGGTGCCATGGGTCTTCGAATGCGCCGAAGAGTGCGATTGCGAAACACTGGACATGAGGCCTCCTTGATGCAAACGCTACTACTGTAACGAAGGCCGCCCGGATGTCAACAGCCTATCGTTCCCGAATTAGGTCGTCGGGGAGTTCGTTGGGGTTGGAGCCGGGACGTGGTGGAAAGTGCACGGCAAGGAGATCACCACAGCGATGGATGGCGCTGACGAAGGCATGAGCGGCTTGCCCCTCTCGGATACCGTGCACGAGCTGCCGAGCCACGCCATCCCAGGTTCCGGGGGGAACCCGCTCGTCGAGCGCGCGGTCAGCCAAAATCTGAACGCGGCGTTCGAGCAACGAGACGAAGATCAGGACGCCGGTCCCCTCACGCGTCTTGTGCAACCCGTGCTCGAAGAACGCCCGCTCCGCCCGGAGCCGCACTTTCATCGCCATTCTCGCGTCGGGCGTCAAGAGCCGAATGCAGGCGGGCACCGTCCCGAGCCAATGGCCCAGGACATAGGCGAAGACCACGCCAACAACGATCCAGCCGCGGTGAATCGTGAAGGCATTGGACCTGAGCCCGTCCACAGCAAGGAGTCCGGCAAGAGCAACGAGCGCGAGCACCAGGCCCGCCAGGTGCCGCGTCTCGCGATACACCGCCGATCGGGGCACGACCATCGGGACAATCTCGCCGCGCGTGCGCCGCTCCGCCGCCTCCACCGCCGCCCGAATCCCCGCCTGATCCTGCTCCGAGAACATTCCGTTTGTCTCTCGACCTATCAAATCCGCACGCCGCTCCGTTCTTGGGTGAAGGTGCGGCAGTGAATGCCAATCAGCGCGGGTAGGCTGCTATCATTCGCGGCATTAGGCTTTTGTGTGCGTGCCTGCCCTTTGTCACCGCCGCCCCTTATCTATGTCTTTTCTCCTTACCCGCCATTCACGCGCGTTTTGGCCTGGTTGTCCGTCACTGCGCGCGTCCACCGAGCACATTCGGATCGTGCGCGGTGCGCGAGCACTAGGACAACCAGGCCAAGACGCGCCGCCTCTACCATCGTCCCGACGCCCCGCCGCCGCCAAAATCGCCGCCCCCGCCGCCGAACGAATCGGATGGCGGCAGTCCACCGCCGAATCCTCCACCCCACACCGGACCGAAGTCCTCTCCGCGCCACCGGCGCCCCCGTGGACCTCCACCTCCCGCTGACAAGATGACCGAGAGGACGAACGCGGCCACCATCGCGAGTGCAGCGGCGCCGAGGGCAAGCATCACGCCGGTGGGCAGGGCGATGAAAAACGAGATGAGGCCGCTAAGCGCACTCCCCAAGGCCTTCAACTGCCCGCCGAGCAGCACGCCGCCAATCAGCGCGCCGAGGAGCACGGCCATGATGAACAGGTGCGACGCATCACCTTCCTCGGTCGCGTCTCGGTGGCTGGATTCCCCGGGCGGCGCGCCGCGCTCGAGTGTCTCGATGATCGCTCGGACACCGGCGGCCACTCCGGCGGAAACATCGCCCGCGCGAAACGCCGGGATGATCGCATGTCGGATGATCCGCGAACTGACGGCGTCCGTGAGGACGCCTTCGAGCCCATAGCCGACTTCGATACGAACGCGTCGGTCGCCCGGCACGACGAGCAGCAGTACGCCGTTGTCGACACCCTTCTTGCCGAGCTTCCAGGTCGTCGCCACGCGATGCGAAAATTCCTCCAGCGACTCGCCCTCCAAGGACGGCAGCGTCAAGACCGCGATCTGATTCCCCGTCTTCCGCTCGTGCTCGGCGAGTTCCTGCGTAAGCTTTCCCGCGATCTCCGGTGCGATGACATGCGCCCGATCCACCACCCGCGCCGTCAGCGGCGGCACCTCGAGCGCAAGGGCTGAAGAGATGAGAAGCAGTGGGGTGAGGGAGGAGATCATCACAGGATGCTCAAAAAGGTCATCCAACGAGGCCGCAGGCGAAGAAAAAACCGCAGGCGTACCCTCTTGGGGTACGTTGAGGATTTTTTCGAGCCGAGAACGAAGTTGGGGGCCTTTTTCAGCATTCTGACTAGAATTTGACGGCGGGGGGCGTGGAGACCGCCTTCTCATCCGGCACGGTGAAATTGGGCTTCACGTCGGCATGCAGCAAAAACCGCGCGGTGAGGTTGGTCGGAAAGAACCGGACGAGCTTGTTGTACTCGGCCACCTTGTCGATGTAGCGCTTGCGGGCGACGGCAATGCGATTCTCCGTTCCCTCCAATTGACTTTGCAAGTCGCGAAAGTTCTCGTTCGCTTTGAGATCGGGATAGTTTTCGGCCACGGCCAGAAGCCGTGCGAGCGAGGAGGAGAGTTGCGCTTGTGCCTCCTGGAATTTCTTGAACGCCTCCGGGTCGTTGATCAATTCGGGCGTCGCCTTGATGCCCGCCACCTGGCTGCGGGCCTGGGTGACCGACTCCAGCGTCTGCCGCTCATGAGCGGCATAGCCCTTGACCGTCTCGACCAGGTTCGGGATGAGATCGGCGCGTCGCTGGTATTGATTGATCACCTCGCTCCACGCCGCCTTGGTCTCCTCATCGAGCGCCTGAATCTCGTTATAGCCGCATCCGGCCGCCATCAACACCACCATGGCGACCGGCAGCACCGCGAGCCGCTTCCACCGATCCAATACTCCGCCGAACCTCGAACCTCGAACCTCGAACCTCGAACAGGTTTCGGGCTTATTTCTGCTTTGCAATGATCTGCTCCTTGATCTTCTCGTAGGTTGCCTGCGGAATGATTTTCTTTTTCACCAACTCGTCCTTCCCGCGATACGGCCGCCCCTTCACGATCTTTTTGGCATAGGCGTCCCCGATCCCCGGCAGCGTTTTCAATTGCTCTTCCGACACCGAGTTGATGTCCAACGGCTCGCCCGAGACCGCAGAGCCTGCCGACGACGATGGTGCCGTCGATGCCTTGGTGTCTGCCCAGACGGGCGGCCCAAGCAGCCCGAACACCAGTGCACTGACGACGAGCGCCCAAGGAAGATAACGAGTGTTCATGGTTCCCTCCTTGCTCGCAGCATCGTAATACCCGGCACGGCGCCGTGCAAGCGGTTCAGTTCGGACTACAACGCGACAACAGTCTTACAGTGTGAGCGAGTCGTTTCGTGACTTGATGTGAGCGAAAAAACGGATTACGCAGGCGGTGAAAGCGTTCCTTCACTCACCTTGCTCAGCTCATCGAGGATTTTGGTCAGCAGCTGGAGGGAGCTCCCTTTGTAGAGAATGGTCATGACACCGAGCGACTTTGCCTCCGCTTCGAGTCCGTGGAGGCCGGCGCCGGTGAGGACAATCACGGTCGCGACCGGATCGAACGCTTTGATCTGCGTGAGCACCTCGAGACCGTTCATGCCCGGCATGCTGAGGTCCAGCACGGTGACCGCGGGGCGATGCTCGCGAAACAGTTCCAGCCCTCGCTCTCCGTTCGAGGCAATGCTCACCTGATGGCCTCGCTGCGTGAGCACTTCACGGACCAGCGTGCCGATCAACTTATCATCGTCGATGACCAAAACGTGTGCCATAGGATCAGCGAACGTGATGAACGTCTTGGTAAGGAATAGCACTGAGATGACGGCTGGTCAAATGAGCGGGCTGAGCGGAAGAGATCAGGACGAGCTGAGCGTTTTTCGCAGTTCCCCGATCGTCTTCGCATCGAGTCCCGCATGCCGCAAGTCCTCGTCGCTCGCATCGGCGATCTTCTCCAAGCTGCCGAACCGCTTGAGCAGCCGGTTGCGCCGGATTTCGCCGACGCCGATGATCGTGTCGAGCTGTGAGGCCACGAGCGCTTTGCCACGCAACTTGCGATGGTAGGTAATGGCGAAGCGGTGCGCTTCGTCTCGGATCCGTTGCAGCAAGTGAGTCGACGGAGAGCCCGGCCGGAGGATGATAGGATTTTTTCGACCCGGAAGAAAGATGCGTTCGTCCTTCTCGCCGCGCGCCTTGGCAAGGCCGACGACCGGCAGTGCCGTCCGTCCCACCTGCCTCAGACCTTCCATCGCCGCTGCCAACTGGCCCAATCCGCCGTCGATCACCACCAGATCAGGTAACGGGAGGTCGCCAGCGTCCCCGTACCGCCGCCGCACGACTTCCTGCATGCTCGCGAAGTCGTTCGCCCCTTCGACGGTTCGGACCCTGAATTTGCGGTAGTCCGATTTCTTGGCTTGGCCTTCCTCCCACACGACCATGGAGGCGACGGATTGATCGCCCATCGTGTTCGAAATGTCGAAAGCCTCGATGCGGCGCGGGAGGCGGTCGAGGCGAAACAAGCGCTTCAATTCCTCGACGGCCTGGCGATCGATCGCTTCGTCCCGCAAATGGTCCGCGGCCGCCGCCCCGGCATTCTCTTCGGCGAGACGGACGAGCTGGTGTTTGCCGCCGCGCTCGGGCGCAATCACCCGTACCGACTCGCCCCGCTTCTCCGACAGCCAGGATTCGATGAGCGGCGCTTCGTCCAGCGGCACGGGGATCAACAGTTCCTTGGGCGGCGGCGCGTCTTTATTGTAGAACTGCTCGACCGCGGCCCGGACCAGTTCCTCATCGGACGTGTCCGCCCCGTCGGGCCAGAAGAAGTCCTTGCGCCCCACCAACAGGCCCCCGCGCACGAACAACATCTGGAGGTCGACGGCCTTGCCTTGCCGCGCGATGCCGATGACATCTTGATCCACAAAGCTCGTCTGCGCGACCCGCTGCTTCTCGAGCATGCGCTCAATCTTGAAAATGCGGTCCCGCAGTCGGGCGGCCTCCTCGAACGCCTCGCGCTCGGCCGCGGCCTCCATCTCCGCCCGCAGCTGGTCCAGCAGCTCGGTGTCCCGCCCCTCAAGGAACATCCGCACTTGCTTGACGATCTGGTGATACTCCTGTTTCGTCTGGTTGCCGGTGCACGGGGCCATGCACCGCTTGATCTCGAACTCGATGCAGGCGCGAGGCGCGTTCCCATCGATTTCTATTTCACACGTGGCGAGCGGAAACACCTTGCGGATCACCTTGAGCGTTTCCCGCATCGCGCCGGTCGGGACATAGGGTCCGTAGTAGAGCGCGCCGTCCTTCTGCACGCGGCGGACGATCGAGAGGCGCGGAAAGTCCTCTTTGATCGGGAGCCTCAGATAGGGGTATTGCTTGTCGTCGCGCAGGACGACGTTGAAGCGCGGCCGATGCCGTTTGATCAAATTGCTTTCCAGGATCAGCGCTTCCAGATCGGACCGAGTGACGATGGTTTCGATATCCGCGATTTGCCCGACCATCACGGCCGTCTTCGGCGTCTGATCGGTCCCCTTCTGGAAATAGGACCGGACCCGGTCGGCCAACACGCGCGCCTTGCCGATGTAGAGCAGATCGCCGCGGGCGTCCTTCATTAAATAGACCCCGGGCTGATCCGGCAAGTGATCAAGTTTGGATTGAAGGACTGGCGTCATGGTGAACGTGCTGAGTGCTGAGTGATGAAGCGCCCGGCGTGACGAAGACGTGTCGCCACGCTTGGGCGACCGGCGAGGTCCACGACGCGCCGAATAAGGCGCGTTACGCTTCTGCACGCCGGCGAGATCGTGAGCCGGCCGTGTCTTGTGAGCCGGCCGGCTTCCACTAGACCCTCCCCTAGACGATGGCGGTGCCGGGCGGCCGCTCGATCAACTCGATCTCATAGCCATCAGGGGCGTCGATAAAGATGAAGCGGCTCCCCGACGAGGTCCGCGTCGGCCCATCGGTAATCGGCACACCCTTCGCGCTCAGCTCACGAATCGTCGCATCAAGATTGTCGACCTGAAACGCAAGATGGACCAGGTCCTCCTGGACTTTGACCGGACCGCTCGGTGGAAAGCTGGTCAGTTCGATCAACTCCTCGCTGTTGGGCACTTTGAGAAACGCGAGATGCGAGCCGCGGGGCGAGGTCTTCCGCTCGGCGACCTCCAGTCCCAAGACCTCGGTGTAGAACTTGATCGTCTGCTCGATGTCACTGACCCGCATCCGAGTGTGCAGCAATTTGGTCACGCGCATGATCCACCCGCTTTCAGCGATGATTCGAGCAGGAGCGATGTTGCACCGGCGTAATGCGGATTATCTTAACACGACGAGCGGGCTGGACCGGTGGCCTTGCGGAGCAGGATTTCGGCGGATCCCGACATCAAGAGGTCGTGAATCGGGCCGACTTCTTCATAGCCGTTCCGACGGTAGAACGCACGGGCGGCCGCATTGAAGTCCGACACGCACGCAAAGAGGTTTTTCGAGTGCGCGAAGACCGTCGACTCGACGGCGGAGAGGAGCCGGCGTCCCAACCCTTGACCTTGCACGCCAGGCGCCACCGCCAGCAGTTCGAGGTAGTCGCCGAAGAGAAACTGTCGCCGGATGAGCGCCAGTCCGAGGACTTGCCCTCCGCGCTCGATCACAAACCCTTCGCGGCCGGCCGGAAAGGGATTGAAAAGCCGCTGCCAATGCTCGGCTCGGTAGCCTAGGCGTTTCCATGGGTCGGAATCGGCCAACATGGCGATGACGGCCGCTCGGTCGTCGGCGCGGTACGGCCTAACGGTCGGAGCGTCGGTCATCGTGGCCAGGGACGGGACATCCCTCCAGAAGGGTGGACACGGTCACGGCACGATACTGTTGCTGCACAATCAGGCGGGCATAGAGATCCTCCACCACCTCCCGCGTGTGACGGCCTTTGCCGTTCGCGTGCATCACGACGATGCTGCCGTTCCGCGCGCGCGAGATCACCCGCTCGACGATCTGTTCACGGGAAAGCTGAGGATCAGGGTCTCCTGACACGATGCTCCAGAGAATGAACCGAAGGCCCAGGGCGTCGACGATCTTCACGGTCGTCTCATTGTACTCGCCATACGGCGGCCGAAACAGCGGAGCGGCGCGGTGGTACCGTGTGCTGAGAAGCTCGACCGCCTCCTCGATCTCGTGCTGTTGATGCCCCTCATTGAGCTCAGGCAGATGCGCGTGCACGTGCCCGTGCGTCCCCACCTCGAAAAACGGGACCGTCAACAGGTCCCGCACCTGCTCGTCATGTTTTGCCATCCAGCGACCGGAGAGAAAGAACGTGGCGGGAATGTGCTTCTCCACCAGGGTCCGGATGAGCTCGGTATCATAGCCCGGCCCTTCGCGGACGGGACACAGGTCGAAGGTCAGCGCGATCGAGCGGCAGGATCGCGGGCCTTCGCGGATCACGCCTGCGGCACGCACGGAGTCGACGCAGAACCACGACGCCAGCGCGAGCACAAGTATGGCCCCCCGGGTCAGCGGGAGGAATCTCGCGTCGCCTCGAACGTCGAACGTCGAACCTCGAACATTCCCAAGCCGTTCACGCTCCATTATTTCTCCGCTCGCGCCATCGAGATATTCTGCGAAATCGAGACCCGTACGAGGAACACGGCGATAAGAAAACCATAGACGACGCAGAAAAAGTTGAACGCCGCTTGATAGAAATCCGTCAGGACCAGTGGCAGTGCCAGCGCGAAGAGAACACTCGCAATCAAGGTGGCGATCGTGAGCCTCTGGCCGAATTCGTGCGCGGGCTCCCGACGGGCCGGCTTCAGGGCTTGACCGTACCGCTCGGCCCGCGCGAGACCGGCGGCGTGAGTCGCTTGATCGCTGGGGCCCCGTCGACCGAGCACCAGCAATCCGCCGAGCATGACGATCCACGGGACGGACCACAATGGCCAATAGGAAGCCAGCCGGTCGTTGGCCAGAACCAGCGCGAGATACACGGGCAGGTACATCGCCGCAAGGACCAACGGCGCGGCCACCGTATCGCGCAGCCGGTGCTTCCCTTGTCCGTGCAGCAACTCGCGCTCGAACAAGGGGAACGCATATTTCACGAGGGTCAGCGCAATCGCCACGCTGATCGTCTTATCCGGAATGTATCGGATACAGTTTTGAATCCAATTGAAGAGCGCCCATGCCACACTCCCGCCAGCCGCGATCCCGAAGAGGTTGTCCACCTGATCCTCAAACGCCTCCTGCCATTGCTCGATCAGTCCCTGGATCGCTTGCGCGACATCGGCATCCAAGGCAAAGACACTCGGCTCGTCGAGGGCGGATTGAATGACGGCACCCGGGACGGCCATCACGCAGGCCGCCAGCACGCCGAACGCCACGAGGTAGCTCGCATGCGCCACCGCCGAGGCACGCGGGCTCTTCACATATTTGCGAAACATCGGCCGCCGGGCCATCAGACCCCAGCAGAACGCGCCCGTCATGTTGACGAGAACCCACGGGAAGATGACGACATCGGCCCCCGGCTCCGGATACAGCAGCCAGTTGACGAGCGCGCTCGACAGTAACGCCACCAGAGCGCCCCACCAAGGACCCAACAGGAGCGCCGAGAGTGCCGTCCCAATCATGTCCAAATACAGAATGCTTTGCAACCGCAGGCTCAGGAGGAGCCCCAGATAATTGAGGACCACGCCGGCGCCGACGATGACGGCCAGCTCGTACCATAATAAGTACGAAGAGCACTGGAGGAGCTTCCACGCCGGGATGGATCGCGGCCGGGGGGCCGCCCGCACGGCAGGAGCCGACGGCTGCGTCTCTTCTTCCTGCTCATTCGGACGGAACCGCTCCTTGAGATCCAGCAGCTTTTCAAGGATCGAGAGGATGGCGGCGATAAAACCGGCTAGCGTGCCGGCCAGCAACATCGCATCTTTTTCCATGGAGTGCCTCCGCGAAACGCCGTGTTCTGGCTCTTTTGCGAGCAGGAACAAGTGTACCTGGTCTTTCACGGCGGGCCAGCCGTGCAATACCGTCCGGCCGGCACAAAATGCGGAATCGCAGGGGTCGGTTCAATCCGACCGACGCTCGTGCCCGCCCTGCAGCCGTCTGACCGTGGCCGCGCCAAAAAGGAAAAGCATCGCGGAATAATAGACCCACAGGAGGAACAGCACGACGAACAGCAGCGATCCGTACATCCGGCTATACACGCTCAATGTCGGGACATAGCTGCTGAACACGTGCTTGACGATCTCCCAGAGCAGGCTGAAGATGAAGGCGCCGGTCACGGCGTTTCGCCACGCCGGGCGGCGCTGCGGCAGGTAGCGATAGAGACCGGCGACGGCGACGAGCACCAGAACAAAGGGAACCAGGTAAGACAGAAGGAAGCGATAGGTCATGACGATCGCCAGGTCGAACCCCGGGAGCCGAGGTGCATAGATGACAAGCAGCCCGAGGACCTGAGTCACCAAGTAGGAGACGGCGAACAGCAGGCCGACCAACGCCAACAAAACGGCGGACAAGGCCGTGGACAGGAGCGGATGGCGTTTTCGGGGTGTCCCGAACACGACGTTGACCGCGTACTCGACCTGATAGAAGACTTGCATCCCGAACCACATCGCCGTCGTCACGATGACCCACCGTGCGCCTTCGATCCCGGAGACCCGTTTGATTTCCTCCGTCAGGTCAGGCCCGAGCGTCGGCAGGAACCCGCGCAGAACATTCAGCACGAGATCGGATCCGACGTGGTGGCGCACGATGATGCTGAGGACGTAGAGCAGGACGAAGATCAGCGGGAAGAACGAGAGGAGCGAGAAAAACGCGACGGAGGCCGCGAGCGTCGTGCAGCCATGCCGGCGAAAGTCAGATACCACCTGCCGCAGCAGGCGAAACGCCGCGATCACGATGGTCGGTCGCAACGCGTGAGGCGCGCGGAAAGGCCCATGCTATTTGAGCGGGAGGATCGAATGCGTGGCGATCGTGACGAGCGCGTTCGGGAACAGGCCCAACAAGACGACGCCGGTCACGGCACAGGCCAAGACGACCGTCATCGCGGGTGAGGGCGCAAATCGTGGGAGCGCCGTGGCGGCCTCCGGCTCACGCATGTACATCACCATGACGACGCGCAGGTAGAAATAGGCCGAGACGGCGGTCAGGATCACGGCGATCACCGCCAACCACGTCAATCCGGCCTCGACCGCCGCCAGGAAGAGATAGAACTTGCCGATGAAGCCCGCGGTCGGCGGAATCCCGGCCAACGATACCATGAAGACCAGCATGAGCAGGGCCGCGATGGGCTGTCGTTTGGCGAGACCGGTGAAATCCTCGATCTCATCCCCCTCGACGCCTCCCTTGCGCAGCATCGCGACGATGCCGAACGCGCCCAGCGTCATGAACGCATAGATCACCAAATACAGCATCACGGCCGAGAGCCCGAGGGCCCGCACGCCGCTGTCTGCCTCCAGATGGCCGGCCACGACCACGCCGATCAAGGCGTACCCGGCGTGCGCGATGCTCGAATAGGCCAACATGCGCTTGATGTTCGTTTGGACGATCGCGACGATGTTGCCAAGGATCAGCGTTGCGATGCAGACGACGAGAAACAGCACCTGCCAATTCGCCTTCAACCCGCCGAGTCCGTCGAGGAAGACACGCAGGAAGGCGCCGAAGCTCGCGGCCTTCGAGGCGACTGCCATGAACGCCGTGACGGAGGTCGGCGAGCCCTCATAGACGTCCGGGGTCCACATGTGAAACGGGACGACCGCGATCTTGAACCCAAAGCCGACGACCAGGAGAATCATCGCGAGCAGCATGGCCGGGGAGTCCAATCCCACCGCATTCACGGCCGCTGCGATATCGACCAGGCGCGTGCTGCCCGCGAGGCCATAGAGCAAGGAGATGCCGTACAAGAGAATGCCTGAGGAGAAGGCGCCGAGCACGAAATACTTCGCGGACGCTTCCAAGGAGCGCGCATCGTACCGCTTGAACCCTGCGAGCACGTACAAGGACAGCGACATCAACTCCGTCCCGAGGTAGATGGTCAGGAGATCCGCCGCGGAAACCATAACCATCATCCCCGACAACGAGAGCAGCAGGAAGCCGTAATACTCGGCGAGATGGATGCCTTCCTCCTTGAGATAGGAGAACGACAGCAGGATCGTCAGTCCGGTCACGATGTACAGCAACAGCTTCCAGAAGCAGGCGTAGGGATCGATGATGACGAGATCGCTGAACGCAAGCACCGTCGTCTGCATCTGGGAAGCCGTGATGCCGAGACACATGGCGAGCGCGGCCACGCTGAGCCAGGCCAACGCCGCTTTCTTGTCACGCGGCGTGACGGGATCGAGCCCCAGCACGAGACAGGCCGCGCCCACGACGATCAACTCGGGCAGGATCGCGGCCATATCGGCCATCGAAAAGGCGATCATCGGACACCCTCGGCGTGAGAGAGCAAGGATGCTCTGTCACCTTCTGCGGTTCGACTCCGACGGTCCGCAGCCCGCACGCCCTTGTCCTGATCCAGTCGGGCGACGAGCTGATTCACGGTCGGATGCATGGGGTTGAGAATTGGCGCGGGATAGATGCCGATCCAGAACACTAGGGCGACGAGCGGCGCGAAGGTCGCCATCTCGCGGACATTCAAATCGGTGAGATGGCTGCGCTCCTCCGGCGGCCCGAACGCCACCCGTTGCACCATCCACAAGAGATAGGCCGCCGCGAGAATGATCCCCAGCGACGCGACGACCGCTGCTGCCTGGTTCCACGCGAACGTCCCGATCAGCACGAGGAACTCGCCAACGAAACTATTGGTCCCCGGTAGACCGAGTGAGGAGAGCGCGAAGATCACGAGAAAGGTCGCATACCGCGGCATCGGCCCGGCGAGCCCCCGATTATCGGCGATCAGCCGGCTGTGGGTCCGCTCATAGATCGCGCCGACGCAGAGGAAGAGCGCCCCGGTCGTAATCCCGTGGTTCACCATCTGCATCACCGCGCCTTCGATGCCCTGCTCGTTCAACGCGAAGATGCCGAGCGTGACGAATCCCATGTGGCTTACGCTGGAGTAGGCGATGAGTTTCTTGAGATCGACCTGGGCCAATGCCATGTAGGCCCCGTAGATGATGGCGATCAGCGAGAGGCCGATCATGATCGGGGTGAACACCCGTGTCGCGTCCGGGAGCATCGGGAGCGAGAACCGCAGAAAGCCGTACGTCCCCATCTTGAGCAACACGCTCGCCAGGATGACGCTGCCCGCCGTCGGCGCTTCGACGTGGGCGTCGGGCAGCCAGGTATGGAACGGGAACATCGGGACCTTTACGGCAAAAGCCACGAACAGCGCCCAGAACAGCCAGGGCTGCAGCGTGGCGGCGTATTCGACGCGGCTCAGGAGCTGAATATCGAAGGTCTGTCCGCCCTCGAAGTAGAACACGATGATCGCGACCAGCAGCAGGACGCTCCCCGCAAGGGTGTAGAGGAAAAACTTGATCGCCGCATAGAGCCGGTTCGGCCCGCCCCAGACGCCGATCAGCAAGTACATCGGAATCAGCATCGCTTCCCAGAACACGTAGAACAGGATGAAATCGAGCGCGGAGAAGACGCCGATCATCGCCATTTCCATGACCAGGAGGCTGATCAGAAATTCGCGGACCCGCGTGGTGATCGCGTGCCAGGAGGCGAGCACGCAGAGCGGCAGCAGCAACGTTGTCATGACGACGAGCGGCAGGCTGATCCCGTCGAGCCCCACGCTGTAGCTGATCGGCGGACTGGCGATCCATTCGACCCGCTGGGTGAACTGCATGTCGGCCGAGCCCGAATCGAAGCCGATCCAGAGGGGAAGCGACACGACGAAGGTCGCGAGCGTCGTGAGCAGCGCGACCGGCCGCCACAGCCGCTCGCCGAGCAGCAACAGCGCCACGACGCCCACCAGCGGCAAGAAGATGACGACGGTCAACAGCATAGAAGAGGTTGACGTTCAGGGATACTTACAAGACCAAATACATCGTCAAGATCAGTACGGCGCCGAGCGCCATACCCAACGCATAGTGCTGCGTCTGGCCGCTTTGGAGGAGCCGCATGAACCAGGCCCACCAGGCAAAGGCCCGCGCCACGCCATTCACGGCGCCGTCGATCACGGCGACGTCAACGGCGGTCCACAGCCGCTCCGCCAAGCGAAACGTCGGCCGCACGACCGTCCGATCGTACGCCTCATCGACATACCATTTGTTGAGCGAAAGCCGATACGCCTGCTGCCAGCGCCGCGCCCATCGATCCGGCAATCCTGGCGACTGGACGTACAGCACGTAGGCGAGCGCGATCCCGGCGAGGCCGGTGAGAGTGGCGACGAGCATCATGCCCACTGCTGGTGGTCCACCGTGATGCTCACCGCCGGGGAACACCGGCGCGAGAAAGCCCGGGATGCCGACATAGCCGGTCACGATGCTAAGCACGGCCAGCACGATCAAGGGCATCGTCATCGTCGAGGACGGTTCGTGCACATGACCGGCGTGATGTGGATCGACATGCGAGTCGCCCCAAAACACGACGAAGATCAGGCGAAAGCTATAGAAGGCGGTGAGAAATGCCGTCGCCACTCCGAGGATCGCGAGGATCTGTCCCAACGGACCCGCCGACCACGCGGACGCCAGGATATCGTCCTTGCTGAAGAAGCCGCTCGTGAGCGGAAAGCCGGCCAGGGCCAGCAAGCCGATCAGCATCGTCCAGTACGTCGTCGGGAGCGAGGTCTTGAGCCCGCCCATCCGGCGGATGTCCTGTTCATGATGGAGCGCGATGATCACGGAGCCGGCTGCGAGAAAGAGCAAAGCCTTGAACGCACCGTGCGTGAGTAGGTGATACATCCCCGCCGCATAGGCTCCAACCCCGCACGCCATCATCATGTAGCCGAGCTGGCTCACGGTCGAATAGGCCACGATGCGTTTGATGTCGTTTTGCGTCAACGCGATCGTCGCACCAAGGACCATCGTCGCGGCGCCGACGATCGCCACGACGTCCATGGCAACCGGCGACATTGAGTACAGCGGCGAAAGGCGGGCCACCATGAAGACGCCGGCCGTCACCATCGTCGCCGCATGGATCAACGCGGAGATCGGCGTCGGGCCTTCCATCGCATCGGGCAGCCACACGTGCAACGGAAACTGGGCCGATTTGCCGACGGCCCCGGTGAAGAGCAATAGACAGATGACGGTCAGGGTCGAGACGGTCCACGTGCCGCCGAACGGCGCCAAGAGATTTACGGTCGCGCCGGCGACGTCATCGGCTTGGGCGAAGACCAGCCGATAGTCGAGGGAGCCGAACGTGAGCCAGACAAGCAACAGGCCCAACAAGAAGCCGAAGTCGCCGATGCGGTTCACGATGAAGGCTTTCGTCGCCGCGCCGACGGCCGAAGGACGGTCGTACCAATGCCCGATCAGGAGGTACGAGCAGAGCCCGACCGCTTCCCAGAAGACGAACAACTGGAGGAAATTATCCGCCATCACGAGCATCAGCATCGAGAAGGTGAAGAGCGCGATGTAGGCGAAGAACCGTGCGTAGCCGGGCTCGCCGCGCATGTAGCCGATCGTGTAAACGTGGACGAGGGAACTCACAATCGTGACGAGCAGGAGCATCACCGCGGTGAGCCGATCGACGAAGAGGCCGAGGGTGATCTTCAAGTCGCCGGACGTGAGCCAGGTGTAGAGCGGGACGGCGATCCGGTCACCGTCGGCGATTTGCCAGAACGTGACGATCGACAGCACGAGTGAGCCGATGACGGCCGGCACCGCGATCAAATGCGCGCGCTCCTTGATCCAATGGCCGAACAGCCCCACGACGATGAAGGCCACCAGCGGCAGGAATGGGATGAGGACGTACGTCATGATCGGCGCGTCAAGAGTCCCTCACCATTTGAGCAGTTGGAATTCGTCGACGTTGATGCTCGAGCGGCTTCGGTAGAGCGCGATGATGATCGCCAATCCCACGGCGACCTCGGCGGCCGCGACCGTCAATGCGAAGAAGACGAACACCTGACCGGCGACGTTGCCAAGGTAGTGCGAAAAGGCGACGAAGTTGATATTCGTCGCGTTGAGCATCAGCTCCACGGACAGCAGAATGATGATGATGTTCCGGCGGATCAGCACGCCGACGACGCCGGTGATGAAGACCATCGCGCTGAGGACGACGTAGTAGCTCAATGGGACCATCGTGACGTTACTTCGCGCCTTCGAAGAGATCGCGCTTCGCCAGCAAGATCGCTCCAATCATCGCGACCAGGAGGATCAGCGAGGCCACCTCGAACGGGAACAGATACGTCGAGTACAGCACCTGGCCGATCGCTTCCGTATTTCCCAATGCCTCGCCGGCCGGCGACACACTTTCCGTCGATGAGACATCGCCGCCGAATCGATGTTGCAGGGTGAGAAGGACGATCTCCGTCAAAATGGTCAGGCCGAGCAGGGCCGCAATCGGCAGTTGCGCGTGATACCGCTCTTCTCGTTTCACATTCAAGAGCATGACGACGAACAGGTAGAGGACGAGGATCGCGCCCGCGTAGACAATGATTTGAACCGCCGCCAGGAATTCCGCGTGGAGCGTGACGTACAGGCCGGCAACGTGGAAAAACATGATCAAGAGGGAGAGCGCGCTGTAGATCGGATTGCGGAGCGCGACCACCAGGATGGAGGTCAGCACGATCACGCCGGCAAAGTAGAAGAAGAACGACGTCGCCACTGCTACGAGGCTTTCTGGGGAAGATGCTTGTAGGCGACGTTGAAGAACGCGACGTTCGGATGCTGGAACTCGAGGCGTTTTTCACGAACAGGGAAGGAGCGGTCGCCGATGGCCAACAGTTGTTGTTTGTTCAAGAGGAGCTGCCGCTTGTCGTACACGGACCATTCGAACTCACGCGTCATGCCGAGCGCATCGACCGGGCAGGCCTGCACGCAAAGTCCGCAGAACAGGCACCTCGTCATGTCCATGTAATATTCTTTCGCGTACCGCTTCGTCGGCTCGCCGGGTACTTCCGAGCTGACCACCCGAATCACGCGGGATGGACACGCCGCCTCACAGAGATCACACCCGACGCACTTCTCGGTGCCGTCGTCGTAGCGCAACAAGGCGAGCATCCCGCGATAGTTGCCGGGCAACGTGCGCTTCTCGTGCGGGTACTGTACTGTGATCGGTTTATAACGAAGGAGGTGCGTGAGCGTCGCCTTCATGCCGACCAGAATTTCATAGAACGTGATCGTTTTGAGCCAGGCTCTGAACGTCATATGGCGCCGGTCTTGCCGTTCGACTATCCGCGTGGGAACAAGTAAGCCGCGATCGACGTGAGCACGATGTTGCCGAGCGCGATCGGCAGCATGACCTTCCATCCGAAGCGCATCAACTGATCGTACCGGAGCCGCGGGAGCGTCGCGCGGAGCCAGAAGAACAGGAACAGGAAGAAGTACACCTTGATCGTAAACCACATGATGTTCTCGATCCAGCCGTAGTTCTCTCCGAGCACGCGTCCAATCAACGTTCCGGGATACGGGGCGTTCCACCCGCCGAGGAACAGAATTGCGGCGATGCACGACACGAGGATCATGTTCGCATATTCGGCGATGAAGAAAAATGCGAATCGCATGCCGCTGTATTCGGTAAAGAAGCCGGCGACCAACTCGCTCTCGGCCTCGGGCAGATCGAAGGGCACGCGGTTGGTTTCGGCCACCGATGAGATCACATAGACCACGAACGCCAAGAGCTGGGGCGCGGGAAAGGCAAAGGCAAACCAATGCCAAAACCCTCCGGCTTGCGCCTCGGTGATCTTGACGAGACTCAGCGAGCCGGCGAGCAACAGCACGCCGACGATCGCAAGCCCCACGTTCAACTCATAGCTGATGACCTGCGCGGCGGACCGCAACCCCCCCAGCAAGGAGTACTTGCTATTCGATGCCCAGCCGCCCAGGATGATCCCGTACGCACCGATCGACGTGAACGCGAGGATGTACAGGATGCCGATATTGATGTCGCTGATCACGAACGGCTTGAATTGAATGCCGAAGACCTCCACCGTCTCGTTCGGCCCGAACGGGATGACCGCGAAGCCGATCAGGGCGGGCACGAGCGCCAGGATTGGCGCCAGGCTGAACAGGAACTTGTTGGCCCCGGCCGGGATGATGTCCTCCTTGAAGAAGAGCTTCAGTCCATCGGCAATCGGCTGAAGGATCCCGTACGGTCCGACCTCCATGGGCCCCATCCGATCCTGCATCCACCCGAGGACCTTGCGCTCGGCGAGCGTGAGGATCATCACCGTGAGCATGACGACGCCCATGACGGCGCCGATTTGCGCCAACGACAAGGCCGCCTTCAACCCTAGTTCTGCCATTCTCTTGGCTCCCTGGAACGTTCCACGTTGATCATGAAAGCCGCTGTACCTGTACCTGTGCCGTTCGGTAATAGGGCGCCTTGGTGTCCGCATCGATGGTCATGGTCAGCAGACGACGTACGTCCTCATCGAAATGTTCGGGGAAGAAGGCAATGCCGGCCGGGAGTCGGTCCATGAGCGACACCGTCGCTTCCACTCGCCCCCGATCATTCGACAACGACACCCGGTCCCCGTTCGAGACGTGCAACTGTTCGGCGTCGGAGGGATTCAGGCCGACGAATGCGCGGTCCTGCACTCGCAACAGTCCCTTGGCCCGCCTGGAATACTTCCCCGAATGAAACAGCGTCTGACCGACGACCAAGGTCAGCACGCCTGCGACCGAGGCGTGCTCGGGCAGCCGATATCGTCGGCGCAAGTCGTGACGATACCCCTCGGTGACATAGCGTCGGACGACCTCTGGTACCGGACGCGGAGGAGTTGGCGTCGGACCGAGGAGCGCATACCCGGGGATGACCGATCGGATTTCTTTGAAAATCTCGCGCGCGTCCCCATACTCGATGGGGTAGCCCATCAGGACCGAAAGCGCGGAGAGAATTTCCCAATCCGGCCGACTCTCGCCGACGGGATTGATCGCCGCCCGGACCTGCTGGACGAGGCCTTCGGTGTTCGTGAACGTGCCGTCCTTCTCGGCATACGAGCACGCGGGCAGCACAACGTCCGCCAGCGCCGCCGTCTCGGTCATGAAGACTTCTTGGCAGACCAAAAACTCCAGCTGCTCGAGCGCGTCCCTTGTCTTCGTCGATGGCGGCAGGGATCCCACCGGGTTCTCGCCGACGACGAACAAGGCTTTCACCGTGCCGGCCCGCGCTTCGCCAAGGATCTCGGTAAGCGTGCGCGCCGGCCCCTGCGGCAACTCTTCTTTCCACACCAAGGCAAACCGCTCGTGGGCCTGCCGATCACTCACCTCCACCGGACCAGGGAGAAATTCGGCGACCGTCCCCATCTCGACGGCCCCTTGATCGTTATTTTCCTCGGCCAGTGGCGCGAACCCGCAGCCCGGCCGCCCGTGATGGCCGGTCAGCACGAGCAGATCAAGGAGATTGGTCGAAATCGCTGCGCCATCGGGTTGCCGCAGGACGCCTTGGCCGGCGAGCACGATGACCCGCTTGCCGTTCGCGATGGCCCGGGCAGCTTCTAGGAGGCAAGAGGCGCTCGTTCCGGCCGTCGCCTCGATCATCGGCCAAGAGATCGCTTGCACGGCCTCTTTGATGGCCGCGACATAGTCACCGGCCGTCTTGGACAGCTCGGCATCGATTGCGTTCTCCTCGATCAGGGCTTTGATGAGCCCAAGCACGACCGTTCCGATTCGATGGGTATGGGTGCCAAAATGATGACGGGCGAGGTTCGTGATGTTGCTGATCGTCCCGACCGCCGGCATCAACGTCTCGATGGTAACGAGCGTCGCGCCGCGTTTCTTGACCGCCTCCTTCACTCGGAGCCCAGTGATCGGATTCGCTTCGGTGACATTGGTCCCGACCAAGAGCAGCACGTCGGCCGTGGCGACGTCCTCGAACGTGACGGTCCAGCGGTGCGTTCCCTGCACGCGTCGCAATGCATGAACGCCGTTGATATGACCGTAGCGCGCGCTGCTGTCGATCTTGTTCGTACCGATCGCCAGCCGCATGAACTTCTGAAAGACGTACAGATCTTCGTTGGTGCACCGCGCGCCGATGAGCCCGGCGAAGGCGTTGGGACCTTGCTTCAATTTGATAGCGACCGACCGTTCCGCCACCGTCTCCAGCGCTTCCTCCCAGGTCGCTTCGACGAGGCGGCCATCACGACGAATCAGTGGATGGCGAAGCCGCTCCGGGTGCGTGCTGACGTGATAGCCGAAGAACCCGCGCGGGCACAGATCGCCGTTGTTGCGGCCGGAGCCTTGCGACGAGTTGACCTCGATCAACTCGTTGTTCTTGGTTTGAATCGTGATCCGACAGCCGTCCCCACAATAGGTGCAAATCGTATCGGCGCGCTTTAGCATCCACGGCCGGAACTCATACATCGACAACCGGCTGGTGATCGCGCCGACCGGACAAATCTGCACGCAGCCGCCGCAGAATTCGCACTCCAACTCATGCGGGCCGAAATGCTTGATCTCGGTCATCGTGCCGCGGCCCACCGGCGCGAGCGCTTTCACATCCATCACTTCATCACAGTAGCGGACGCAGCGGAGGCACTGCACGCACCGGTTCATCTCTTTTTCGATCAGCGGGCTGAAGTATTCTTTTTGGAAGACCCGCTTGATCTCGATGAAGCGGCTGGTCGTCGGCGTGTACTGATGCGAGAAGTCCTGAAGATCACAGCGCCCGCCTTGATCGCAGACCGGGCAGTCGAGCGGATGGTTGGCGAGAATGAACTCCAGCACGGATTTACGCGCCTGATTCACGATCGGCGTCGTGGTGCGCACCACCATGCCGTCGGCAACCGGCGTACTACAGGATGTCTGCAACTTCGGAATCTTTTCGATCTCAACGAGACACATCCGGCAATTCGCATCCGGCTTGAGCTTGGGGTGATAACAAAAATGCGGAATCATCACCCCGGCTTGCCGGGCCGCCTCGATCACCAAGGTCCCCTTGGGCACGGTGATCGACTGCCCGTCGATGGTCACTTTGACGGTGTCTGTGATAGTCGTCATCACTCGTGTCCCGCCATCGCCGGCATAATCAGGCCACCCACTCCATTCGCTTCCGCGTGCTGAATCAAGGTCTCGTACTCGTGTCTCCAGTATTTCAGCGTGCTCATGATCGGCGCCACTTCCGCATCGCCGAAGGCACAGACCGTCCGGCCGGCGATGTTCTGACACAGGTCGACGAGCGTTTCAAGGTCAGCTCGCCGGCCGTGGCCGTCCACGATCCGCCACATGGTCTGCACCAACCAGGAGCTGCCTTCGCGACACGGGGTACATTTGCCGCACGACTCGTGATAGAAAAACTCCATGAGGCGGAGCGCGGCCCACACCATGCTCGTGCCTTCCTCCATCACCGTCACGCCGCCCGACCCCAGCATCGAGCCAGCCTGGGCCACTGATTCGAAGTCGAGCTTCACATCGAGATGCTCGGGCGTGAAGAAGGCCGCCGACGCACCGCCCGGGATAATGGCCTTGAGCGGCTTACCCGACCGCATGCCGCCCGCATGCTCGTAGATCAGCTCACGAAACGTGATGCCCATCGGTACTTCGTAGTTCCCAGGCCGCTTGATGTGGCCGCTCACGCAGAACAGCCGCGTACCGGTGCTCTTGGGCGGCGAGCCGATCGAGGCGAACCACTCGGCTCCGCGATTGATGATATGAGGCAGATTGGCCAGCGTTTCGACGTTATTCACGACGGTGGGCTTTTGATAGAGCCCGTGAGTCGCGGGAAAGGGTGGTTTGACGCGGGGCAGGCCACGCTTACCTTCCAACGATTCCAGCAGCGCCGTCTCCTCCCCGCAAATGTAGGCGCCGGCCCCGCGGTGGACCCAAATGTTGACGGTGATGCCGGTGTCGAGAATATTCGCACCGACGTAGCGGGAGGCTCGCGCCTCGGCCAGCGCCCGCTCCAGAATCTGGGCGCCGAGCGCGAACTCGCCCCGTATATAGATGTAGGCCGTCTCAACCCCGATCGCATAGGACGCCAGCACGATGCCTTCGAGCAATTGATGCGGATCGCGCTCGATCAATTGGCGATCCTTGAAAGTCCCCGGCTCGCTCTCGTCGGCGTTGCAGCAGAGATATCGAGGACCGGGATGGTCTTTGGGGATAAAGCTCCACTTCACCCCGGTCGGGAATCCGGCCCCTCCCCGACCCCGCAGCCCTGATTTCTTCACCGTCTCGATGATGTCGGCCGGCGCGATTTTTCCAAGCACCTTTCGCAGCGCCTGATACCCGCCCGTCCGCTCATAGTCCGCCAGCGACCCGGCATAGCCGGGCTGCAACATATTCTTGGTCAGGATCGGCTCGTACGTCGGCATGGAGCTGTTAAAAGACTTGGACCATTGCGAACTCTGTCACGAGGCCTCCGCGCCGGTCGGCTCCGGCAAGATAAACGGCCCGCTTTTGAGTTGAGACGTTCCGTCCCGTTTCAGATCGGCGAGAATTCGATCGAGCCTGGCCTCCGTCAGGCGCTCGTAGTAATCGTCGTTGACCTGCATCATCGGTCCGGTGCCGCAGGACGCGAGGCACTCTACGGTGCTGATCGTAAACAGCTTGTCGGCCGTCGTCTCGCCCGGGCCGATTCCCAATCGGACCTTGAGCCATCTCAAGAGATCATCTGACCCGACCAGCGCGCACATCAAGGACTTGCAGACCTGAATGTGAAACTTCCCGATCGGCTTGAGCTGAAACATCGTATAGAACGTGACGACCTCATAGACCTGCGGCGGCGTGAGCCCGAGAATCCGCGCGATCTCCTTCATCGCCGCCTCGCTCACATACCCGTCTTCCTTCTGCGCCAGATACAAGAGCGGCAACAGCGCCGACCGCTTCACCGGATAGCGGGAGAGAATATCCACGATTTCGTCTTTATACTTCTCCCTTAACATTTTCTCCCTGTTTCCTCACTTCCCCGATGAGGCTGACCAGGGTAGTCCTACCTGCGCGCATCGAGGGAGCACGTTCCGATTGTGCGCCCTCTGCGAGCACGAGACTACCCTGGTCAGCCTCATCTATCACACTCGCCCATCACGATGTCGTACGTGCCGAAGATCGTGATGATGTCGGAGATGAGATAGCCTCGCGCCATATGATCGAAGGCTCCCATGTGGATGAACGACGGCGCGCGGATCTTGAGGCGATAAGGGCGCGGACTCCCGTCGCTGATGATGAAGAACCCGAGTTCCCCCTTCGGGGCCTCGGTCGCGCAGTAGGTCTCGCCCTTCGGCGGCTTGAACCCCTGCGTGAAAATGATGAAGTGGTGGATCAAGCTCTCCATGTCCCGCATGACTTTGGCTTTCGGCGGCGGAATCACTTGCGGGACGTCGGCGATGATCGGGCCGCTCGGCAATTGATCCAGGCACTGCTTGATGATCCTGGCGCTCTGCCGCATCTCCTCGATGCGAATCCAGTAGCGGTCGTAGGTATCGCCGTTTTTCCCGACCGGCACCTCCCAGTCCACCTTGTCGTAGGCGCCGTAGGGCTCTAGCTTCCGTACGTCGTATGCGACGCCCGACCCGCGCAACACCGGTCCAGTCAACCCGAAGCTGATCGCATCCTCGGCCGAGATGACCGCCACGTTCCTTGTACGTGAGAGCCAGATCCGATTGGTCATGAGCAATTCGTTGTACTCGTCGATGTGCCCCGGAAACGTGTCGAGAAAGGCTTTGAGTGAAGCGATGATGTCCGGCGTCACATCGCTGTCGACGCCGCCGATGCGGTAGTAATTGAGCGTCAGCCGCGCGCCGCAGAGCTTTTCGAACAGATCGAGCAGGACCTCGCGCTCGCGGAACGTCCAAAAGAAGACCGTCATGGCGCCGATATCGAGCGCCTGCGTGCCGAGCCAGAACAGATGGCCGATGATCCGTTGCATCTCGGCGACGATTGTGCGCACGTATTCCGCGCGCTCGGGCACCTTGATCTCGAGCAGCTTCTCGACCGTCCTCACGTAGGCATAGTTGTTCGTCATCGAGCACACGTAATCGAGCCGATCGGTGTGCGGGATGATCTGCATATAGGCCAGGCCTTCGCAGAGCTTTTCCACACCGCGATGGAGATAGCCGAGGTCCGGCGTCGCCTTCGTAATCCGCTCGCCGTCGAGCTCGAGCACGACCCGCAGGACGCCGTGCGTGCTCGGGTGCTGCGGCCCCATGTTCAGCAGCAACTCTTCGGTCCGATGCCTTCCTTTGCCGTCGCCATTTTTGGAGACGAACGGGGCTTGCTTCTCCGCCGGGATCTCGGCATCGGTCTCTTCCATCGGCGGCTCGGTGAGATCCGGAATAAAATCGAAGCGGCTTCGCCAGCCCTTCCCCTCGGCCGGGAAATCCTTCCGCAGCGGGTAGCCTTCGTCATAGTTCTCCGGCATCAAAATCCGCCTGAGATCGGGATGGCCGGAAAACTTGATGCCCATCAGGTCATAGACTTCCCGCTCCATGAACTCGGCGCCCTTCCAAATGCCGGTCACCGACGCGATGGTCGGCTCGTCTTCCGGCACGCGGGCCTTCACTCGAATCCGTCGACCGTGCGCGAGCGAGAGAAAGTGGTAGATGACCTCGAACCGCTTCGCGTCGTCCGGGTAATCGGCCGAGCAAATATCCGTGATGTGATCGAAGGCCATCACCGGATCGTCGTGAAGAAAGGCCGCCACGTCGAGCAAGCGAGCGGCGTCGACCTGAACGGCCAATTCGTTGCGCTCCGTGTCTTCGTGGACCGCGAGAACTGCTTGAGGGAACCGCGACTGCAAGGTTTCAAGAAGTGGATGCATCTGGTGGGCCGGTCCTCTTTACTTCACGAACACTTTATCCCGCTGAATCCGTTCTTGTAATTTCAAGATGCCGTCGAGCAGCGCTTCCGGCCGAGGCGGACAACCGGGGATATAGACGTCGACCGGCACGATTTGATCGACACCCTGCACGACGCTGTAGCTGTTGTAGTGATTGCCCGACGTCGCGCACGAGCCCATCGAGATCACATAGCGCGGCTCCGGCATCTGATCGTAAATCCGCCGGATGACCTCGGCCATCTTGCGGGTCACCGTACCGGCCACGATCATGAGATCCGACTGGCGCGGCGACGCACGAAAGACGCCGGCCCCGAACCGATCGATGTCATACCGGGACGACACCGTGGCGATCATCTCGATCGCACAGCACGCCAACCCAAACGTCATGGGCCACAACGCCGACTTCCGCGCCCAATTCACCAGCGCGTCCAGATTCGTCGTAATGACGTTCGCCTCAAGCTGCCGGTCAAGGAAACTCATATCCTCTCTATTTCTCCCAACACACGAGTGGGACTGAGCGGGTGGCATTGCCCTGGGCGCCCGGCCGCCCGCAACGTAAGGGACCCACTGGGGGATGGGTGGAGTGAGGACGGCCGGGCTGGGCGATGACAGGACCCGCTCAGTCCCACTCCAGCGCTCCCTTTTTCCATGCGTACCAAAACCCCACCAGCAAAATCGCGATGAACACGGCCATCTCGACCAACCCGACGAGCCCCAGTCGCTTGAAGTCCACGGCCCACGGGAACAGGAACACAAACTCGATGTCGAAGATCACGAACAGCATCGCGATGATGTAGTACCGCATCGGAAACTGCACGCGAGCGTCAGAGAACAGCGGGCTCCCGCTCTCATAGGGCCGGAGCTTGGCGCGATACGGCTTGCTCGGGCGCACGATCGACCCGGCCAACAGCGACACCGCGCCGAACCCGATCGCGATCGCAATGAAGATCAGGATCGGGATATAGTTCAGGGGTGTCGGTTCAGTCGACATGGTCGGCGTGCAGCACACCCTCCCTAAACGGCTTGTATCGCAGGCCGTCCACATCGCATGTCTGGACGCCCTTGTGCTGGATCAAGACCTTGAACGTGGTTCCCATCCCGTCGGGACGCAGCAGTTGGAGGACGGACTGAAATTCGGCCGATCCCGGCTCCAAGCGCTCTACGATGCGCTCCACCCCCAATCCCATCAAAAAGCTCAGTTGATTCGTGAAGCCGGTCGTCCGAAGCCCCTCGGCTTCGCCAACACGAGCGAGCGTCGTGAAATCCACGTGCGCCGTCATATCTTGCAAGCCGACACGGGTGTAGGGGTCTTCGGAGATCATTTGATGGTAGTAGCAAAGCAGCGTGCCGGTGCGGCGAGCCGATCCGTAGAGATCGGCGGCCGGATGGCCATAGTCGACCGTGATCACGAACCCACGCTGGAGCGAGCGAGCAAGCTCTTTCATCCACTCGACAGCCCGAAGATTCAATTCGGCACAGGTTCCCTCGCCGAAGCGAATGCCGAGCCGCGCCAGATGGGCGAGGTGCGCTTGCACCGCCGGTGACGCGCGCTGAAGCCGTTCGACAAATCTTCCGTCAACTTCATCGACGAAGACTTCTCTGATGTCGGCACCGACCACGCGAATCCGATGCACGGGAAACGCATCCACGAGCTCATTCGAGAAGAACGACCCGACGACGCTGTCCGTCCCCAACTCACCAACCGACGTCAACCAGGTCACGCGGTGCACCTGGTCGACCACCGCCGCTAGCTGCCCGCGCTGGGCGTGCTGCATGGCCGCGCTGCGCTCGATGATGACATAGCGAAGGCGCTGAAACAGTTCCGGCGCCGTCTCCCGGCAGGCTTCGAGAAGATCGCGAGCGAACCTACCCTTCCCTGCACCCATTTCGACGAACGTAAAGGGGTCCGGGCGCCCGAGATGCCGGTCCATCTGCTCGACCTGCTTCAAGACGGCTTGGGCCCATCCCGGCGAAACGTCGCTGCTGGTGTAGTAATCGCCGGACCAGCCAATGCGGTCCTCGACCAGCGTCGCGGCCGCGCCCACTTCGGCGTCCGGCTTCGCAACAAGACGGGTGTAATACCCGAGCGTCGGATGATACAGCGCGAGCTCCATGAACCGCTCGAACGAGATCGGACCGGTCTCCCTGATCTCGGCCGCAATGGCGGCAACCAAGCCAGGAAGGCCGACATCCGGGACACGGGGCGCGCGGCGCGGTTGGGGTCGTGTCGAAATCACTCGTCGTCCTGAACGTAAAAAAGAGACCTACATTAGCTTCCCCGGCAAGACCAAGTCAAGCCGGTGATCTAAGGAAAAACGAGGAAAAAGCGTGACTTATGTGATTTGGCGGATCGAGATGAAACTGGGGCAGGACAGTCGATGGTGAACACCGCAAGGAGGTCTTGCCCTGGAAGCGAGGTCGATACTCATTGAAGCGATGCCGCTCCATCGCAGCTCACATCGACTCTATGGCCGTGTCTTCGCGCGCTTGGTCGGCGCCGCGGCAAGCGGGTCTTCCGGCCACCGGTGCCTGGGATAGCGGCCGCGCAGATCCTTGCGGACGTCCTGATAGCTCGATCGCCAAAAGCCGGCGAGGTCTTGGGTCACCTGGACGGGCCGACCGGCGGGGGACAACAGATGCAGCATGACTGTGACGCGCCCCCCGGCGATGCGCGGCGTCGTTTCACACCCGAACATCTCCTGCAGGCGCACCGCCAGCACCGGCACTTCCTGTCCTTCATACTGGACCCTGACGCGTGAGCCGCTCGGCACGATCATGTGTGTCGGAGCCTGCCGGTCGAGTTCCTGTCGTTGTCGCCAGGTCAGGAGGTTGTAGAGCGGTTCGGCCAGGTCGAGCCGTTGCAGTTGGTCCAAGCGCGTGAATCCGGTAAGCGAAGGTCCCAGCCAGTCCTCCAACCGTGACACCAACGCCTCGTCCGAGAGATCCGGCCACTCGGAAGCCGGCCCATCGAGCCGACGCAAGAACTGCACGCGGGCCCGCCACTCCAGAAGCTGGTCTGTCCATGCAAGGCAGCGCAGGCCCTCCTTGCGGAGCCCTTCGATCAGCCGCGCCTTCACGCGTTCCGGATCCGGGTTCGGCAGCGGTTGATCATCGAGAACCAACGCACCCAGCCGCCGTTGCCTCCTGGCCCGCACCGCTTTGGCGCGATCATCCCATTCAATGAATTGCACCTCCCGCATCTGCTCGGCGCAGCAGCGGTTCAGTTGAGCCACCGTGATGGACGCCGCCAACCGGATCTCGGCCCACGCGTCTCCGCCCGTCAGCTCCGCCACCACCAGATACGGATGAGTGACCAGCGGGTCATGCGGAGGAAGGCGGGCACCCCGGCCATTCGACAAGACATAGCGCCCCTCCGGCCCCACCTGCCGCTGAGCGATGCGGTCGGGATATGCCGAGGCCAAGAGCAACCCGATCTCCTCGCTCTCACGGCCTCTGGGCAGAGCCGGCCCAGCGCCTGTCTTCAGGCGAAAGCGTCGCTCGTACTCATCCGCGACGCGACGGATGCGATGGAACATGTGCCGATCGACCATAAGGGTGTCGTCAGGATCGGCATGACCCCGTACCAGGTCGACTCGCACGCGTAGATCGGCCGTGGGGCGGCCGGCAGCCGGTCGCAGAATATCGCGCTCACCAAGGAGAGCAGCCAGCTCGCAGCCAATTCGCCCTGCCTTAAGCTCGACGGCGCAAAGCAGCATGTGAGCGAGGCGAGGGTGGAGCGGCAGGTCCGCCATGGCTCGCCCGTGCGGCGTCAGCGCTCCCCGCTCGTCGAGCGCGCCGAGCGAGCGCAAGAGGTCGCACGCGTGTGAGACCGAGGCCGATGGCGGTGGATCGAGCCACGTCAACTCGGCTGGGTCCGTCCGTCCCCACGCGGCAAGATCGAGGACCAGTGACGCGAGGTCGCTCTCCAGAATTTCCGGCGACCGCCGTCGCAGCAGCATCGTCTGCTCCGCTGGCGTCCACAAGCGATAGCACGCGCCCGGTTCGACCCGGCCGGCCCGCCCACGCCGTTGCTCGGCCGCATCCTGCGTGATCCGGATCGTCACCAGCCGGTTGAGGCCCACACTCGGGTCGTACCGCGCGACGCGCATGAGGCCCGCGTCGATCACCACCCGCACGCCTTCGATCGTCAGGCTCGTCTCGGCGATCGCGGTGGACAACACGAGTTTTCGCCGACCCGGCGATGTCGGCTCGATCGCCCGCTCTTGCTCGACGATCGGCAAGTCGCCGTGAAGGGGCAGGACGTCCACGTTGGCCGGCAAGGGCATCGCTTGCAGGCGCCGCTCGACGCGCCGAATCTCCGCCATGCCGGGCAGGAAGACCAGCATGCTTCCCGTCTCCTTCGTCACCACGTGTTTGATCGTCTCGGCCACGGCCTGGTCGATCGGCGTTGAGAGTGGCCGATCAGCATAGTGGGTCTCAACCGGAAAGAGCCGCCCCTCGCAACCGACGACCGGGGCGCCCCCAAGCACGCCGGCGACGGCCGAGACATCCAAGGTCGCCGACATGACGATGATGCGAAGATCCGGGCGGAACAGCCGCTGTGCGTCGAGCGTGAGGGCAAGACCAAGATCGGCCTGAAGGCTTCGCTCGTGAAACTCATCGAAGATGACGGCGCCGTAGTCCGCCAGCGAGGGATCGTGTTGCAGCAGACGCGTGAGAATGTCTTCCGTGACGACTTCAATCCGGGTCTTCTCGCTGACCCGTGTCTCGAAGCGAGTCCGGTAGCCGACCGTCTCGCCGACCGGCTCCCCGCGTCGTAACGCCATCCAATAGGCTGCCGCTCGCGCGGCCAAACGCCGCGGCTCGAGCATCACAAGCTTGCGTCCGTTCACCCACGGTTGGTCCATCAGCGCAAGAGGGATCTGCGTCGTCTTCCCCGCACCTGGCGGGGCAGTCAGCACAAGCTGGTGGCCGGTGAGAAGATGTTGGCGTACGAGGGAACGAACGGCATCGATGGGAAGTGTCGGCATTGATCAGCGCGAGGGACATCCGACCCAACAAAGCTGTCTGATGTCCGAGCTAGCGATCCTGGGGCGATGCTCGACGCAAAAGGACATCGGCCGCCACGGACAAACGAAAGCCGCAGTCATGACGACTGTTAGCGCGGTGGGAAGACGGAGTCAAATCTCGATACTGAATGACAAGGCTCTCAGCGGCGTTGTTTGCGGGTTTCGCGTTCCACGGTCTCCTCTGCCACCTGCTCACCGATGTTCTTGGTCGAGCTGGGTCCGCCGGTGTTTGCATTCGGGACCACGCCGGGATTGCCGGTCATGTCCTGAGCGACATCCACGCCCATCGGCATCCCGCCACCTGCGTTCTGCATCTGGTGGACAGGCGCCTCGCCGACGGGCACCGGCCCACCACCCGGATAGTCCTCGAAATCCTTTCCACCCGATGACTGATTGTTCGGGCTTCGCTCCTCGATTGGCTGCTCGATACGCTGGCCTGTGCGGCCACGGCCTTGTCGATCTGATCGCTCGGTGCTCATCATTCTCCTCCGTGGCTTCACGCTAGCATTGCAGTCGTTGCGGCGATCATCGGCCGGGATGCAGTCGGGGTGTCGGAAGTCGGCTGGCGAAGAGCAGGGGCTGGCGCCCGGCGAATCGAAACGTTATCGAGTCACCGTGGCGAACCCAGCGAAGAGTTGAGCGGCCAAGTAGCGGACATGATCGGAATCATCCGCTCGTTTCCGGCGAAGATAGTCATTCACGACGGTCCCGTCCGGCAAACGATGGACCGTGGGGAACCGCAGGTTCATGCGATAGCGCTCGATGGCTTTGGCTACGCGGCTGATGAACGTCACCGTCCCATCCGGGCGCACGTCCTCAACGATCCCGACATGGGTCAAGGGATCATTGGCGCGGCCGTCCCCGTTCATATCCCATGTGTTGTGGAAGAAGACCAGATCGCCGGGATGGACGACCGGACCCCGATGCACCGTCCCGTACCGTTTCGCATGCGCATAGATCAGGCGAACGCCGTTCATATCTCGGCCGGCTGCGGGGACGGCATACAGATCGATGCCTTGCTGGAGAAAGATGGCGCGCGTAACCCCGGCGCAATCGGTCGTCAGCTCGCGGCCGTGGCTTTCCAGTTCGGTGCGCCCCACGAGCTGAGCGGCCACTTGCACCGCCTGATAGCGCGTGAGCGTCGGCTGCCCTTTCTCGCAACACCGACTCACGGGGGAGAGGGTCGGATGCGGAGATGGACCGGACGCACACCCAACCACCAAGGCCATGAACGGCAGGAGCAGGATCGTTTGAACCGAAGTCGGACGCCATCGTCGCATACTGCCTAGTATAGCGAAACCCCACGAGGGTCGATGGGGCTCACTCCCTCCTTTTTCACCGTTCCGAATCCGGAACTTGTAGGACCGAACCCGATAGGTGTGCAACTGAATCTCCTTTAGTGTGAGCCCTGAGGGTGAAGTGTGCGCATCGCGCAGGTCTCCCATCTCACGGAAAGCGTTCCTCCCAAGCGATACGGGGGCGCGGAGCGGATCGTGGCCTACCTGACCGACGAACTCGTCCGGTTAGGACACGACGTCACCCTCTTCGCAAGCGGGGACAGCCGAACCACCGCGCGCTTGGAGGCTGTCTATCCGGAGGCCTTGCGCATCGCCGACGAATTTGGCCGGAGTGCGCGATTGACCGTGCTGCTCGAACGGGTCTTCCGGGGAGCGGATGACTTCGATATCATTCATTCCCATCTCGATTTCTGGGCGTTCCCGCTCATCCGTCGGTGCCCTACACCGGTCGTCACAACCGTCCACGGCCATATCCGATTGCCGGAACTGAAACAGGTGTACAAAGAATTCTCCGAGATCCCCTTGGTCTCGATCTCCGATGCTCAGCGAAAGCCATGCCCGTGGGCCAATTGGAAAGCGACGGTTCACCACGGACTTCCCGAAGACCTGTATCACTTCAATGAGGGACCAGGCCAATACCTGGCCTTCCTCGGTCGCGTGTCCCCCGAGAAGGGCCCGGAAGAAGCGATCGAAATTGCGAAACGGGCGGGCATTCCATTGAAGATTGCCGCGAAAGTCGACCCTGCCGACGAGGAATATTTTCGGGCGATCATCAAACCACTGCTCAGCCACGGCTCGATCGAATACTTGGGGGAGATTACCGACGCCGAAAAAAACGAGTTCCTGGGGCACGCGCTGGGGCTGCTCTGTCCGTTTCGCCCGGAGTCCTTCGGGCTCGTGCTGATCGAGGCACTGGCATGCGGCACACCGGTCATCGCCTACCGGCACGGGTCGTTCCCCGAAATCATCGAGAACGGCATGACGGGGTTCCTATGCGGGTCGGCGGAGGATATGGTCGAGGTGATGCCGCTGGTCTCGCGTCTGGATCGGCATCAATGTCGAGTCGCATTCGAAACGCGGTTCACGGCCGCGCGGATGGCGGCTGGGTACCTTGACATGTACGACGAACTTGCCATGGCGGGCCGTGCGCCGCTGGATCAGCCGTCGTTACCCTAATTCCACGAGATGGATCCGATCACACTGCTCGGGCTGTTGGCTGGGACGCTGACGACCATCGCGTTCGTGCCGCAACTCACGAAAACCTGGAAGACGAAGTCGGCTGAAGATATTTCCTTCGGCATGTTCGCGATCTTCTGCACGGGCGTGTTGCTGTGGCTGATCTACGGCCTGCTGATCCACGCCTTGCCGGTGATCGTCGCCAACGTCGTCACGCTGATTCTGGCCAGCGCGATCCTCGTGCTCAAAATCAAATACGGCTAACCCGCGACGGCTTCGACCGCGATTCTCGCGCACGGCCTCACCCGCTACGATTTGACGACGATGTCCAGCGGTCCCGTCGTCCTGAGGACCTTCACCGCGAAGGACCCGTCTGGCGTCCGCTGAAAGCGGAGGTCGACCTGTGCATCGGCCACCCGCAGCCGGTGCAGCTCCACCTGGTCGATGAAGTCGGGGAGCATCGGCCTCACGACGTTGAGACGACGCGCGAAGCCTTCGGGAATCAGGCCGAGCATCGCCTGCAGCATATAGGGCACGCTCCCGGCGGCCCAAGCCTGCGGGTGATTGGCGGCCGGATAGGGCACGGGCAAGTCATACTCGTCCTGGCTGAAGCCCGCAAACAATTCGGGCAACTGGTAGCCCTTGAAGTGCGTCGCGGCCTTGACCAGGCCTTCGAACAACCGAGACGCGTCATCATCGAAGCCATAGCGTCGGAATCCCGCGCAGATCAAGGCCGTATCATGCGGCCAGACGCTGCCCAGATGGTAGCCCAGCGGATTGTAGCCCTGCTCCTTTTGCGACAGCGTCCGGATGCCCCACCCGCTGAACATATCGTCCCGCATGAGACGCTCCACCGTTTGCTTGGCCTTGTCGGGATCCGCAATCCCACTCCACAGGAGATGCCCCGGGTTCGAGGCGACGACCGCCGCCGGCTGACCGTTCTTCTGGAGCGCCAGCGCGTAACAATTCTTCCGACGTAACCAGAAGTCGCGATTGAAGCGCACCTGAAGCTCGGCCGCCTCCCGCCGCAGCTGCTTGGCTCGCATCGACTCACCGGCCCGCTCGTAGAGGTCCGCCAGCCCGACCTTCGCGTCGTACGCGTAGCCCTGCGCTTCGACCACCGCGATGGGCGGCGCCGCAACAGTCCCGTCAGCATTGATGATGCCGTCGCCCGAATCCTTCCACCCTTGGTTCTCCAGTCCCTTCTCAGACATCGTCACGTACGTCAGATAGCCCTGGCGCTCGCCGTACTTTGCCATCCATTCGAGGGCCAGCTCGATCTGCGGTCGGAGTTCCTGAAACAACGCGAGACTGCCCGTCCACTGCGCATGACGAGCGAGGAGGATCAGAAAGAGCGGCGTGGCATCCACCGAGCCGTAATAGGGCGTGTGCGGAATCACCCCGAGCCGCGCCGCCTCCCCGACGCGCAGCTCGTGCAAAATTTTTCCGGGCTGCTCGTCTCGCCATTCGTTGATGCGTTGCCCCTGGTACTTCGCGAGCAACCTCAACGTCTGCTCGCTCACGGTCGGATCGTAGGCCAGGATTTGGAGGGCCGTGATCAGGCTATCCCGACCGAACAGCGTGGCGAACCAGGGCGTGCCGGCGGCGAAAAACCACTCCTGCCCCATCTTCATCCGCAGGACTTGCAGATCCCGAAATGACCGATCGATCGTCTCTTCCAGCACCATGCTGTCGCTGAACACATCGGTCACCGAGTCGAGCCATTTTTCGGACGCGCCTTGCAACTTCGCCTCGAGTTGAAACACGTCGGGCTCCACGAAGACGTTGCTCGGCTCCGCGGCACTGGCCTCCGTCGACTCGTTGATGATCAGCGACACACGGAGTTGCTTCACTTCGCGAGGCGCGAGTTTCACATCAAAATGCGCGGCCGTTCCTTCAACGCGGTCGGGTGTCGGCGAAAAATGCACCGACAGGCGGCGATGGACCCCGTCCCTGCCGTCGTACCAAAAGAACAACGCGCCGTTCTTCCACTGAGGCGTGCGCAGCATCCCGAACTTCAGCGACAAGAATTCACGGACCGCGTAGATATCCTCGAACTCGGCTCGGAAGCTCATGGAAAACGGGCATTCGACGGGCTGGTGCGCGAAGTTTTGAATCGTCAACAGTTCATCAAGGGCCTGCGCCTCACTATCGATGATCCGATGCCATTGAACTTCGATCTCCTCCCGCTGAATGACGCCGCCGTTCGGCATCTTCATCTTGAGATTCGCCAACTCGAACTTCGCCATGAAGCCGCGCCCGCCCGTCGCCGCCAACGCCACGAGCGGCGTACCGGCGAGCCGCATCTCATACCCATTGAGATAGCGGCAGTCATGAAAGTACAGCCCGAACGCGTGCCCCTCTTGAAACGGGACGCTGCCGGCAGCGTCGGCCAGAAAGAACAATTCGCCGTCCTTGATGACGATCGCCTCAGCAAGCCCGCCGCTCGGCGTCGGCCCTCTGTGCGTGGCCCTGTACGGCCGTCCTGAGGGTGCGAGCGGGCCGCTCGCGATGCGCGGCCGGACCAGATCGGGCACGGCTAGAGGCGGCAGAGCGATCAGCGGGAAAGCCAGGAACGCTCGGCGTGAGAGACGAATTTGAAAAGGGTCCAGTTCGTCGGGCATGACAGGACGCTACCACATTACCTGGGCATCGCGTCAGCGTATCTTTACTTGGTGCGGCAGTGCTGGCGCATCGGCGTGTCACCTACAAACGCTCAGCTAGCGGAACGAAGTCGGCGCCAGAGGTGCACCGATCGCTGGACACGTAAATTCGCGCGCTCGCACAGCACTTCTACTGTCGTCCCGATCGTTTCTGCTGCCCGGGCCGCCTAGGATCGAATTTGGAAGGAGGTGCGCCATGACCAAAACTATGACTGTCGCTGGTGCTCTTGTCGCGGCACTGGTTGGCCTCGCCGGCGCGGGCTTCGCGGTCGATGAGCCCACGACGGCGAAGGAACGGCAGTTCCTGCTCCACGCTTCCCGGGGCCAACGGGCTGAGATTGCGTTGGGTCAAATCGCGACGGAACGCGCCGCAAACGACAAGGTCAAAGAGTTCGGCCGTCAGATGATCGACGACCATGCCAAGGCCAACGAGGAACTGAAGCAACTCGCGTCGCAGGAAGGCGTCGCGCTGCCGAAGGATGTCGAGCTACCAACGGCGCAGCGCGAGCGCGCGCAGCGGTTCCAGCAATTGTCTGGCAACGATTTCGACCGTGCGTACATCGGCTACATGCTCCGGGAACACACGAAGGATGTCCGTGAATTCGAGCAGAGCGCGAGCGAAATCCAGGATCGAGACGTCAAGGACTGGGCGTCCAAAACGCTCCCAATTCTCAAGGGCCATTTGAAGACCGCGCGGAACATCGCTGAAGATCTCGGCATCGACATGCGATAAGGAAAAGGGCCAGCGGTCCTGTCCAGGACTGCCGGCCTTCCTCAGTGAAAGCGCGGCGAGGACACGGCTGACTGTTCGAAGCGGCGTTCAGCGAAGCTCGGAAGCCGCAAGTTTCAGCGGCGCGCCGCGTGACGCGTCCGAGCGGTCCACGCCGCTCTGTCCTTCAAGCGGAGCCGCTGCCCCGGTCCCAGGCTGCTCGCGGCGCAAGCGATTTTGAGATAGGTTCTAGGACGCGCGCCGAACGCTGTCGTTCGCCGCCCGTTCCACCGCATTGACGAAGCAAGCCCAGCGCTCTTTGTCCTGCAGATTGAAGCGCCGAAATTCCAGGCCGAACAGCATTCCGTCGGCCCATGGAACTATGGCATCAACCTTCACTGGCACAGCGTGATCCGGCAAGTGGATGTGCAGCACAAGCGTGCCACCCGCCCGAACAGAATCCTCACTGATCACACTGCACCCCGAATGAGAAAGTTCGGAGATGAGGCCTGATCCGACCCCATCATGGCTCGAAAAGCTCACCGGAACCTGAACGGCGAAACGTGGGGCACGGCGGAGTTCCATGGTCGCCCTCCGTGGATGAACGGTTGGAACGGACGATTGATGGGAAGGCCGTTGGGCGTGAAGCCGATGCTAACTCAACTCTCCGGCCAGCACAATCACTATTGCGAGTGTCCAACACCCCGCTCGCAATTTTGTTCACCCGGCGTCACGCCGTGGCTCTGTAGGTCAATATCATTCGCGCCGTTATTCACGTCTTCTGTGGAGCAATTGTGGATAACCGGGACTTGCAATTTTTGCCGGCCGCCACTGATGTGCATTCGAGCGCGTTGCCTATGATTTCAGCATTGTGGTGTGGCTTGAAACACCACAATATCTTGGTCAAGCGTTGGCGGAGGGGCATTCCACGGATCGGTCCGGCTGGTCGGTGGTGCATTGGAAGATGCTGTGAATAGCAATGACACCGTTGGAGTGAAATGAAGTAGGCAACACGCCTACATCTTGTCGTCGGTGCGGTCGCTTGGCCGCCCTGGCGCGGAAGGAGATAGCCGCCCGCCGTCAGGCGGGCGGCCGTTCACTTATCTCGTCATCGATGAGCCTTGGTCTGATCCTTTGGCCAGATATTTCAGGGTCGTCACGTTGCCATTATCGTCAATTTGGGCCCTCACACGATCGCCCGTCTTGAAGTCACACGTCCCGATTCGGAATCCGGCGCCTCGGGCCGTCTCATCCTGCCGTTGGCCCTGCGTCAGCTGCTGCTCGCTGGCCTTCGGCGCTTGGTCTTTGCGCGACAAGCGATCCGTCGTGATGGTCTCGGATTGCTTACCCCTCCCGCTCTCACCGCCGCTCGGAGCGGCCGCGCAATCCAGGTTCGTATCTCGATTCACGATCAAACTCACCCGCTCGCCCTGACCACTGCGGATGTCGAAGTTTTCGCCGTCGATCTTCAAAATTTCCCCTTCGACCGTGTAGGGCAGACGAGGAATCGACTTCGATGACTGGATCTTCGACATGTCCGGCTGTTTTTCCGTCTTCTCCATGTCGGAGACTGATCCGGGCACGGGGACGCCCATCGCATTCCCCTCGGACCCCATCTGCTGTTCGAGGCGCTGCTGCGCGGACTGATCACCTTGAGCGCTCAACGCTATGCCACTTCCGACGAGAGTCATCGCACCAACAACTGCTAGCATGTGTTTGGTCATCATAGATACCTCCTTGCGTCGGTTCGCGTTGCTCTATCCATTGAACCTCGGCGGGAGTGTTGCGCGCGGTCAGCCGCACTGGCCTTTGCTGTGCAGAGCCGGTGAGTGCGCATCACGGGAAAAGTTGTACGCAGAACCCCTCGCCTGCAATAGGTCGACTCAGGTTGCGAAGGCGACACGGGCTCGTACGCCATGGTCCTTGATCGCGGGATGCTTGCGTTATCTGCCTATCGTTTCGATGTATCGGATCTCTTCGGGAGTGAGCGCGAGTCGTTCCGCTTCGAGGTCGTCTTGCATGTGCTGAGGATTGGTCGTGCCTGTGAGCGGCAACATCCCGATCTCCATGGCGAAGCGGAAGATCACTTGGGCAATCCCTGTCGCGAGGCGAGCCGCGATGTTTCGAATCTCGGGATCGCCCCAGATCTCACGGTTGGCAGTCAATAAAGAAAAGGCCTGGTAAATGATGTTGTGAGCCCGGCAGATATCTCGGACGTCGCTGTCCCAGCCGAGCGCCGCGTAACAGCGGTTCTGCACGACCATCGGTTTGTGCTTGGCGCGTTCGCAGAGTTCGCTGAGTTGCCCGGCCGACACGTTGCTGATGCCAATCATCTTCGTTCGACCCGATTCATACAGTCCTTCGATCGCCGCCCAGACCTCCCAGTCGGCGGTGCTCAAGCCGTACCGCGAATACGGGCCGTGGAGCACGTATGAATCCACATAGTCGGTGTGCAGGTGAGCCAGAGAACTCTCAAACGACTGTCGAACCTGTGTGGCAAGATCGGCCCTCGGATCATAGGGCAACCGATGATCCTGCCCATTGATCGGGGTGAACTTGGTTTGAAGAAACAGGTCTTCCCGCTGAATCCCCCTCTTCACGAGCGCCTGCAGCGCCTCCCCGACGAGCGCTTCCTGGTAATGAATAATCTGATTCGCCGTATCGATGGCACGAAAGCCGGTCGTCACGGCCAGTTCGACGAGACGGCCGGTCGCCTCCTTTTTCCACGCCGTCCCGTACATGAACGACGGCATCGGCACCCCGTTGTAGGCTTTCAGGGGCATCCCGAAGCCTCAGATATTTCGCAGGGAGATGCGCTTTCACCCCGCACCACATAGTCCACAATGCCGCCGCGGCGATCGAACTCGACGACACAGCACGCTTCGAGCCGGCACCTGAGCTGGCGGCGTCCGCGCTGCACACGCGACTTCACACCGGATAGTGAGAGCCCCAGTCGCTTAGCCGCCGCCTGTTGAGTCAAACCGTTGAGATCGACGAGCACGAGGGCCTCGCGATAGGCCGGAGCCAACGAATCGATCATTGGACCCAGACAGCCGGCCAGTTGCGCTCGAAGCTCACCAGGTGCCCCGGTCTGATCAATACGCGTTCCTCGCACCCCTCCGCCGCTCTCCACCTCGGAGGCGAGTCCGACGGGTATTTCCCGGCGACGAGCAGGATGTCGGTAATGATCGGCAATGGCGTGCCTGGTGATCTGATACAGCCAGGATGTCATTCGTGCAGAATCCTTGAGATGGCCGATTCCACGCTGCACCCGCAACAGGACTTCTTGCAAAATATCATCGGCCTCCGCCTCATCGGACACCCGCTTCAGAATAAAGAGGCGTAGCGAGTCTCGGATGTCTTGCCAAAATTCGCTTGTGGGCTCGCTCATGCCGAGGCCTCCGTGGAGGATACGGTACCGCTCTGTCTTCGCGACGTGCAAGTGGTGGAGGACGATAGAGCGTTGTCTCTCGACTCGCAACAGCCCGTCGTCCTGAGCGGTCCCGTCACCTTTAATTGTTCATGGACCACGAAGATCTCCCACGGGTTGCCGTCCGGATCGGTGAACCACAGTTTAGCTTGCCGGGCGAAGCAACACGCCACATTCTCTTCGACGGCCTGAAGGAGGCCGTGCTCTTCGAGCCGCTGTTTCCACCCGGCCAACTGCTTCATCGACTCCACTTCAATGCCGAGATGGTTCACTGAACTAACGTGCTTCGAGGACGAGACGAGCGAGAAGTTCAGAGCCGGGACGCACACGTCGAACTTGGCATAGTTGACGGTCTGCTTCTGCGGCGGCACGCCAAAGACCTTGAGATAGAACGCAACCGACACGGCGACATCCCGAACGTTGAGCGAGATATGCATTCTCATGACACTCTCCTTTCTCGTGGACCGGAGGGCCTTGGGTCATCCGCTACATCTAGAGACGGACGGACTGGCTAAAGGACGCAGCAGATCCGAGTTCATCAGTGCAGGCATTCCACCGGTCAATTGGCAGAGAAGTAAGGCTATTGAACGTTGACATTCATCGATCTGCGACCCATAGTGCTCTCCCCCACGTTCGCTGCTCACCAAGGAGGCCATCGTGAGTCCTTTACATACATCCGTGCTTCTTACTACGTTGCTGTTGGTGGCCTGGGGATGTGCGGCGACGAAGCAGGCCCGCACCGTCGATCGCTTGGGGTTTCTTAAGGATCTCTACCCGGCAATGACCGCCGGCGACGAGAATGCCGGTGAGTCCCTCCTGGTCTATAAAAATCCGAGGGCGGCTCTCATCCCGCACGGAACCTATACGAAAATCATGCTCGATCCCGTCCTGATCTTTCGTGGGCCGGAATCGAAGATGGCGGGCATCCCGCAGGAGCAAGCGCAGCTCATGGCCGACACGTTCTACGCGCTCATCTACCAGGAACTGTCGAAAGACTACGAGATGGTGGATAAGCCGGGGCCCAACACGCTTCGCGCGCAAGTGGCGATCACGCATTTGGAAAAGAGCTGGCCCATGTTGGATGTGGTCTCGTCGATCCCGGCACCGATGAACGTCCTGGCGGCGGGATCGCTGCTCAAGACGATCGCGACCGGCAAGCCGGCCTTTACGGGCGAGGCGGTCATCGAAGCGAAAGTGACTGATGCGCAGACTGGCGAGGTGCTACGCGCGGCAGTTGACCGCCGGGTGGGAAAGAAGAAACTTGAAGCCGCCTCGTTCAATTCTTGGTCGGATGTCTATGAATCGTTGCGGTATTGGGCGGAAAACGGCCGCTATCAGTTGTGCAAGGCACGCGGCGACCGCACCGATTGCCCCAAACCGCGCGCCTAGGCGAACATGTTCCATCCCGGTGCTCGGCACTGTTGCAATCACTTGACTGAAACGAGAACAGGATCAGCTCAGCGTTTGGCTTCCGGCGGGGGCCAGTCCATATCGGTTTGCCGGCCGCAAAAAAAGCAGGAGAGACGATAGCGGGCCCGGCGGCGAGGATTCGGGAGCGACGTGAACACGATCGGCGTGTCATCGAACGGGCAGAACGCCTGCTGGTGGAGCATGTGGGCCTCCGCCATGGCGATCAGCGATCCCTCATCCCACGGCGGCTCTTGCGGCCCTCGGCCTTGAAGCCGCGCACTCCATCCGCATGACTGGCAGCGACATTGAAACGTCTTCACGCGGTCGTAGCTCTGCGACAGATCCAACGTCTCGACGGGACCGGCACAGCCCGGCTTTCCGCACGGCACGGGCTCATGCTGCAGCGCGGCGACGAATTGATCATGGAGAGAAGTCTTATGAGGGCTCATCGGCACCAAGACCCAAGCGCGCCCATTCTAGCGGCACGTTGTTCACGGCACAACTAGCAGCCACACGAGTGGCTTGCGGGATGGTCACAACCGCACCGACTGGTATGTGGCGGTGGCCAGATCCTGTGTGTCCAGATCCCAGTCGATGAGAACGATGCTCGAGCGCTCCGAGGAATAGGACAACAGCCGCTTCCCGTCCTTGACAATCACGGTCTCCGCCCTCATGAAATTGAGAGCGCCGTCGATGCCGGTGCGATTGCATACGAACAGCGGCAGGCCGGTCGCCTCTGTGCATCGTTCCCACTCGCCGTCCGGACCATGAAGCCCGGGTGCCCACGCGGCGGCGGACACCAGAAGCATCGCGCCCTGGGCGCATAGGCTTCGCGCGATGCCAGTCGAGTAGGCGTCGGCGCAAATCATCAGACCGACGCCCGCGAATGGTGGCACGGCAAGAGGAATGGCGCAGTCGCTGGGACTCGACCACGACTCCGCGCCGACTCTCAGCGTGTTGATCTTGCGGTGACGACCAACAATTCTGCCATCGGCGGTGATGACGAACAGACTATTATGCAGCGCAGAGGATTCCCGATCTTTTTCAGGATGAGAGAGAAAGACGGTCACGCCAAGTTGTCGAACCATTCGGCACAACGCCGTCATCCAGGCGTCGGGCTGCGTGAGAATCCATTCCGTGCCGATAAGCTCGGCGAATGAATAGCCGGGGATGACGAGTTCCGGCGTGACGATCCAGGACGCCCCAAGCCGCGCCGCCATCGTCACCGAGCTTTCGATGAGCCGCCGATTATGGATGAGGTCACCGGGAACGGGAGCGAGGTGCAGCAGGGCGATGCGGAACGTGCGGGTCGGCATGGAGCAGCGATCAAGAAGGCGGAGCTTCGCCTAAGAACAGCGTCCGCCTGCAGCAGTCCACCGACGTGAAGCGGCGGAGATGCCGTTGATCACCAAGAATCAGTCCGCGAATCGTACCGCGTCTCCTCGCTTCATTGTGCCTCCTCGCACCACCGAGGCGTAGACGCCCACATGGCCGTGGTTGTGCTGCACGGCGGTGCGGAGGATGCCGGTATCCTTTGGCAGGTCTCCTTGCGCCAGCGTCGTCATGACGCATCGGCCGCAGGCCATCGTGATATGGAGGCGAACCTGCTCCCCAACTGCAATCGTGTGACCGATCCACGCCTCTTCCGGAAACGCCTGCTCAGCTTCCGATGCGTCGAGCACGATGTTCGGCCGAAAGCGCGGGACTTCAAATCGCCCTTGCGGGTAGAGGTCATGCAGCCGAGAGAGCGTCGCGGTTGTCACCAAATGAATCGTGGCGCTGTCGAAGAAGGTACCAGGCGGCAGCGCGAAGTCGGTGACCGCATTCCGATAGTCCAGCCCTTCCACGTCTGGCCAATACTCTTCCGCCTTGGCCGACCATGAGGCGGAAAGCGAGGATGGGATCCCGCTCAGTTGTCCGTATGCTGTGGCAGCGAGCGTCACCTGGCGCCCTAATACCTTGGACAGGGTCCCATTGCAATCGCCTTGTGTGCTGGTGACCGCCGTTCCGTCGTGAAGCCTGATGCGGACCGGCGGCAACGGGCTCTCACTCCGCGGGGGTTCGAGATACGTTGCACGGCAGGCGAACAGCGTCGGCCATTTACCCGGGTTCTTTGCCGACGCGACCTTACCGTCCTCCGTATCGATCAACGCGTAAGCGCGATCGCCTACCACGCCGCGCTCCGTCACCTGCGCCGTCGTCAATGGCTCTCCGAGCATCGACTTCACCGAGTATCGCCACAGATCGGTGACGGCTCCCTTTATGGGTTCCACCGAGCGTGACATGGTTCACCCTCCCTTAGGACATGGGTCTGGGCCACACTCAGCCGACCATACGCTCCTGTTCCGCCCTCATCAAGCCAATATGGTGGTCAGGACGCGCATGGTATCCGCTCTTCATTTGATCCCCACCACCATCGAATCGGGCCCGGCTAGTGGTTCAACCTTCGTCCGTTTGAAGCCGACCTCCTTCATCCATTGTTTGCAGTCGGCGCCGGTGAAGTCGAAACCGCCGTGCGTCTCGATGAGCATGTTGAGACTCATCAGGAGCCCGAACGCATTTCGCGTTCGTCCGTCGTCGATGATCGCCTCGTGCACGATCAAGGCACCGCCTGATGGAAGCGCGTCGTAGGCCTTCCGCAAGAGCATCATCTTCTCGTCTAGATTCCAGTCGTGCAGGATGTGCCCCATGATCAACACGTCCGCAGTCGGCAGCGGGTCCTTGAAAAAATCTCCGGGATGAAACGTGAGGCGACGATCCAGACCTTTGGCTTTCACATACGCCTCGAAGATCGGCCGCACGACCGGTAGGTCCATCCCGCCGCCGGTGAGATGTTTGTGCGCCAGCGCGATCTCCGCCGCCACGCCGCCCTGCGCGCAGCCGACATCGATGAACGACCGGTATGTGCGCCAGGGAAACTTGCGAGCGATTACCCGGGCCGCGCCGAGGCTGAGCCCCGTCATGGCCTTCAAGAAACCTTCGAGCCGGTGCGGGTCCGCGTAGAGCGTGCCGAAAAAATCATCTCCGGTCTTGTCCTCGTTCTGCGGTTTGCCTGTCCGGAGCGCCTCGGTCAGCGAGCCCCAGAAGCGATAGAGGCGCGCATTTGCCATCTCCAGCATGCCGCCGACGTAGGACGGTTTGTTGCGATCGAGAAAGAGCGCCGTCTCCGGCGTATTGGCGTAGCGCGTCCCGGTTCGCTTCAGCATGCCGAGCGCGACGAGCGCGTCGAAAAAATCTCTCGCGCTCCGTGGATGCAGGCCGAGCCGGGTTCTCAGCGTTTCCGCATCGAGCGGTTTTTTCGCCAATTCGGTAAAGACGCCCAATTCGATCGCGCTCAAGAGAACCTTCGAGCCCGCAAATCCGAAGCCAAGCTGCATGATCGCGTCGGGAGTCGATCGGCGGGTCGCCATGATGTCTCCTTTTTGAGGAAGAGAAATGGCAGGAGGATACGGGGCGATTCGGGCTTCGTCAACTGGAAGAGGAGTTGCGAGCAGGGTCCAAGTGATCGCCAGGATGAGAAGATCAGCAGTGGGCGGCGGAAGAGCGAGTCAGCCTACTTCCCGTGGCACTTCTTGTATTTCTTGCCGCTGCCGCAAGGGCAGGGATCGTTGCGGCCGACTTTGTCCTGCTCGCGATGGACCGTCTTCGCGGCGACCGGCTCTTCTCCCCGATTCAGCGTGAGACGCGGCGTGGGCGCAACGGGTTGAGGCGGAGGTGGCGGCGCTTCGCCGCGAACGACCTGGACGTGAAACAGCCGGTCGAGGCTATCGCCCTTGATGCGTCCCATCATGGCGGCGAACATGTCGAAGCCTTCGCGCTTGTACTCAATCAGCGGATCTTTCTGTCCGTACCCGCGCAAGCCGATGCCGTCGCGGAGTTGATCCATCGCAAGCAGGTGATCCTTCCAGTGGTGATCGATCACGCGAAGGAGGGTCTCCTTCTCGACGTAGCGCATCAGCTCCGAGCCAAGTTCCTTTTCCTTCTCCTCGTAGACTCGAAACGCGTGCGCGCGCAACTCCTCTTTGAGCGCTTCGCGACCCAGCTCCTTCAAGTGCTCCGGGCCCATGCCCTCGACGTGGTTGAGGTTAAGCCCGAATTGCCCGTACACCGCTTCGATCAAGCCGTTCAGGTCCCATTCCTCGGGATACTGATTTTCCGGGCAGAACACGTCGATCATCGAGTCGACGACTTCCACGATCATGTCACGGACTTCTTCGCTGAGATCGTCGCCGGTCAGGATCGCGCGCCGGTGCTGGTAGATCACCTCGCGCTGCTTGTTCATCACGTCGTCGTATTCGAGGAGCTGTTTGCGGATGTCGAAGTTGTGCGCCTCGACTTTCTTCTGCGCGTTCTCGATGGCGCGGGTCACCATCCGATGCTCGATCGGCACGCCTTCTTCCATGCCGAGCTTGAGCATCAGGTTGCTGATGCGCTCGGAGGCGAAGATGCGGAGCAAGTCGTCTTGGAGGGACAAATAGAACCGAGACGATCCCGGATCGCCCTGCCGGCCCGCGCGGCCCCGCAACTGGTTGTCGATGCGGCGGCTCTCATGGCGCTCCGTGCCGATGATATGGAGGCCGCCGAGCGCGATCACCTGCTGTTTATCCGCCTCGCAGTCGGCCTTGATCTCCTCGTAGATTTTTTTCTTCTGCTCCTCGGTCAGATTCTCGTCGCGATAGAGCACCTGCTTGAACAAGAAGTCGGGATTGCCGCCCAACAGGATGTCCGTGCCGCGGCCGGCCATGTTGGTCGCGATCGTGACGGCCCCTTTGCGGCCCGCTTGCGCGATGACCTCGGCTTCCTTCTCGTGGTACTTGGCGTTCAGCACGTTGTGCTTGATGCCATGCCGCTTGAGCAGCGCCGACAGCCGCTCGGACTTTTCAATGGAAATGGTGCCGACCAGGACCGGCTGGCCGCGCTCGTAACATTCCTTGATCTCCTCGACGATCGCGTCGAACTTTTCCTTCTCGGTCCGGTAGATGACGTCCGCATAGTCCTTGCGGATCATCGGCCGATTCGGCGGAATCACGTTGACGTCGAGGTTGTAGATCTTCGCAAACTCTCCGGCCTCGGTATCGGCGGTGCCCGTCATGCCGGCGAGCTTCTTGTACATGCGGAAGTAGTTCTGGAACGTCACGGACGCGAGCGTCTGGTTCTCGTTCGCGATCTTGACGCCTTCCTTCGCCTCGACGGCCTGATGCAGTCCGTCGCTCCATCGCCGCCCCGGCATCAACCGGCCCGTGAACTCGTCGACGATGATGACCTCGCCGTCCTTGACGACGTAGTCGACATCGCGCTTGTAGATCGCATGGGCCTGAAGCGCCTTCACGACGTGGTGAACGAGGCTGATATGGGCCATGTCGTAGAGGTTGTCCACGCCGAGGAGCTTCTCGACGCGGGCATTGCCCTCTTCCGTCAGCGCGACGGTCTTGGTCTTCTCTTCGATCGTGTAGTCGCGTTCGACCTTGAGCTGCGGGATGATCGCGTTGATTCGGTAATAGAGATCGGTCGAATCTTCCGTCGGGCCCGAGATGATCAGAGGCGTCCGTGCTTCGTCGATCAGGATGCTGTCGACCTCATCCACGATCGCGTAGTTCAGGTCGCGCTGCACACACTGGCTCAGATTCGTCACGATCAGATTGTCGCGCAGATAATCGAAGCCGAACTCGTTGTTGGTCCCGTAGGTGATGTCGGCGCGATAGGCTTCCTGACGGGTGCAAGGACGCAAATGCTGGAGGCGCTTGTCGCTCGCCTCATAATAGGGATCGAACAGGAACGACGCGTCGTGTTGGATCACACCGACCGACATGCCGAGCGCATGATAGAGCGGGCCCATCCATTGCGCGTCGCGCTTGGCGAGATAGTCGTTGACGGTCACGAGATGCGCGCCCTTGCCGGCGAGCGCGTTCAGGTACAGGGGGAGCGTCGCGACCAGCGTCTTCCCTTCGCCGGTCTTCATCTCGGCGATTCGCCCCTTGTGCAAGATCATGCCGCCCATGAGCTGCACGTCGAAGTGTCGCATGTTGAGCACGCGCTTCGACACCTCGCGACAGAGCGCGAATGCTTCGGGGAGCAGCGCGTCCAAGTCCTCGCCGTTCTCGTGACGCTTGCGGAGGCCCGCCGACCGGTCGATCAGTTCGGTATTGGACAGGGGAGCGACCGTCGGCTCGAGCGCATTGATCTGCGCGACGATCGGCCGCAATTGCTTGATCTCCCGATCGTTCTTACTGCCGAATATGAGGTTGAGTATCTGGGTCAGCATGAAGATCGACAGCAGGCTGGGCTGCGGTTACCCGTCAGTATACCGTAATCGCCCGCCGAATCCTATATAACACAACTAATGACCGCCCGGTCGTCGAACAACCGTTGCTCTGTGATTGTCTTGACACCAGAAACCGCCTTTGCCTACTATCCCCGCTATGCGACGATCCGCCATCCGTGTCATTGCCGCCTTCTTGGCCGTGGGCCTCGTCCTCGTCGCGGCCTTTCTCTACCCGCAAACGGTCGCTCATGCTGCACACCATGACACCCATCATCAGGCTGCCGGGCATAAGACCGCCCTGTGCAGTTGGATGTGCGCTGCAGGTCACGCGGTCGACGCTGCGGCTGTGGACCTATCGGGGGTCATCAATCTCCGCGCCATCGTCGATCCTGCTCCACCGATTCAGCCGCTCACGACCTTCATCTCTTCCACACTGACCCGCGCTCCCCCGCTCGCTCGCTAACCACGGTCGACCGTCGACTCGATGCCCACCCCTGGGCATCACCGAAAACCACTCTGCAGTTGGTGTGGGGGAAGCCATGCGTGTCAGCGATCATCGATTCATCTTGGCCGCCATCTTTGTATTAACCCTGACCACCGGGCCTTCATCGGATGTCTGGAGCATGGGACAGCGGGCGCCCGTTGTCGGCAGTCCCGCGGCCGATTTCAGTCTGCCCGACCTCGACGGCCACCCTCGGCGATTGAGCGAGTATCGGGGGAAAATCGTTCTGCTGAATTTTTGGGCGACCTGGTGCAAACCCTGCACGACCGAAATGCCGGCCATGCAAACCTGTTACGACAAGATGAAGGACAAGCTGGTCGTCCTAGCGATCAACGAACTGGAAGAGACCGAGAAGGTCCGCGAGCACATTCGAACCTACCGACACACCTTCCCGGTGCTGCTCGACCGCGACAACAAGGTCGCCAATCAGTACGGGGTCTTCGGGCTGCCCGTCAGCGTCTTCATCGACGAGCAGGGCGTGGTCCAGGAGTACATCAAGGGCGGCTTGCTGACCGAACAGAAGATTGACGACGTGGTGGAGCGGCTCGCTCAGAGCTCGACCCGGGCGGCGTCGTTGCGCTGACATGAGTGGGCTCCCTCGCCATCTGCTGGCCGGCGTTCTTGCGGCGTATCTCCTCGCATTCGGCGCCGTCGCCTATCCGCAGACCGTCGGGCATGCCGCGCATCATGCGCACCACCACGGAGCCATGCACAGCCCCGCGCTTTGCGGCTGGCTCTGCGCGGCCGGGCATGCGATTGAGCCGTTTCAAGCTCCATACGCCGTCACGTTTCATCCGACGCCGTCATTTCCGCTTCACCTCGTCACACCCGAGAGCCTTCGGCCTGCGCCGGTCTTCCCACCGCGTGGCCCACCCTTCTCCTGACCATCTTCCATCGTAATTTCCAGAGCGCCCGTCGCCCGGGACAGCGTCAGGCTACGTAGAAGGCCGGCTCTGCTCGTGCATCGACTCGGATAAAGGAAATCACCATGACTGCGTTCACAACCGTGCGGCGGCTTGCCGCACTTGCGTTCGTCGCGCTCCATGCCGCTGCCTGGCCGTTGGTCGCGCCGGCGTCATGTGGCTCCGTCACCTGCTTTGTCGTGATCGGCTCGCAGCAGCAGGTCTCTCCCGCGGGCCTGCTCACCGTCAACGCCATTTACAATTACACCCGCCAGGGAACGCTGCTGCCGGGCACGACCGGCATCATCCCCGCCGTCGATCCCGACAACCGTCAGCTCATCCTCAACCACCACCGGGAACTTCGAACGCTGACCCAGACCTACAGTCTGGATTTCAACTATGGCTTGACGGACAGGATCGGCGTCGAGGTACTGATCCCGTATGTCCGACGGAGGCACCAGCACATCGACGGGCTGGGCGAGGTCAACGGCGGCGACGGGCAGCAGACGAGCTTCTCGGATAACGGCATCGGCGACGTCTTCATCAATCTGAAATACAACCTGCTCCCAACGCTGCGCAGCATGGTCGTGACCGCCTTCGGGGTCTATCTTCCCACCGGCGACTGGAGACAGAAAACCGCCGGCGCCGGCGGGGACGCCGAAACGATGGAACCGACGGCGCAGATCGGCCGCGGTCAGGTCGGCTTGCAGGCCTCGATCTTCCAAACGTACGAGCTCATCCCGCATCGTCTCGGGCAGTTTGCATCCGCGACCTATCGCCATACGTTCCGGAACAACTTCGGCTATCAATTCGGGGACCAGTACGATCTGAACGCCGGCTTCAATCTCGTCACCGTCCCATGGTTCACGATCACCAACCAGTTTAATTACCGGTACATGGTTCACGACTCGTTCAGTGGCTCGTTGGCACGGTCGGCAGACCCGAGCGATGCCGATTTCCCCGCCGAGCCCGTGATCCTCGATCCCAACATTACGAATCGCGCGGTCCCGACGACGGGCTCGACCTTCCTCGCCTACTCGCCGGGTTTTCTGCTGAGCCTCGGCCCGACGACGCAGTTTTACTTCTTTGCCCAGATTCCCGTCGTCCGAGATTTCAACAACAACCTGGCGCAGAGCACGAGCTTCGTGTTCGGGCTGACGCAATACTTTCAAGAGCCGAGTCTCTTCAACTGACAGCTCGTGATGAAGGTCTCACTGAAGGAGCCTGCTTGAAGAGAGGAGGGAACGGGCAGATGGAGCGTGTCTGGGAGAACGGACGGTCCGCAATCACAATGGGAGTCAATCGGCAACACATACATGGCTGGATGTGTTCTCTCGTCGTCCATGGGGTCATCGTCATGCTCGCGCTCTCCATCGGCGCCCGCATCACGTTCTCGCCGCCATCCGAACCGTTTCGCTGGAACGTCGCACTCGTTACACCGGCGACGCCGTCCGAGACCCCTGTCGATGCCTCGGTCCCTCCCAGTGCCCCGCCTGTTGCTCCGACACCTGAGGTGAAGCCATCTCACGCTGCTTCCGCATCCCGACAGGTGGAGCAAAGCCGTTCACCGGCCGTGCCGCATCGTGAAACAAGACGCGTTGAGGCCGCCGTACAACGGCCTGACCCTCCGCCGGCACCCGCCCCACCTGAACCGGTGTTGGAGCGGACGATCGAGCCACACTCGCAGACCGCCATGGACCAGGCTCTCGAACCGCCGGCACCCGTTGCCCCATCGCCTGTGAAAGAGCCGCATAGCCGCGCAACGACCATGACGCCAACCGATGAGCAGTCAGCCGACATGCGTCCATGGAACGACCAGCGCTTCCCGAAGCCATTCAACCGGAGTCGTCTGCCCGTCCGTCACGCTGAAGCAAAGGAAGAGGTGAGCCGGCCGTCGGAGGAGAGGCCCGCGGCCCCCGCTGTATCGGATCGATTCGCCGGCGAGGCAGCGGAGTCCCGGCCGGTAACGGCGAAGTCTGATACCGAACCATCACCACAGACCGCCCATGAGCCCGAACCCGCGACTGCTGGAGAGCCGACGGCGGCGGAGCAGCCCTCTTCACCACCGCTGGCCTCAAAGCCGCCCGATGGACGGTCTCCCGTTCGGCGCGACTACGGCTGGATTCGCGACGCGGTAACGCGACGGATCATGGAGTTGAAGCACTATCCTGCCCAGGCACGGCTCAACCATTGGGAGGGCAAAGTCGTCCTCCGCGCCGTCATTCGCTCGGATGGTCACCTGGCCGATCTCATGGTCAAGCAGAGCTCGGGACATCGCGTGTTGGATGAAGCCGCCATGGAAGTCGTCCGGCGGATCTGCCCGATTCCGCTGAAGTACGAGCTGGGGCGCCCGGACATCGTCGTGATGATCCCGATTGACTATAAGCTCGACTAGGAGGAATGCCATGATACGGCCACCGTTGCCGCTAACCTGTGCCCTGATCCTGTCGGTTGCCCCCCCGCTCTCGGCTGAGCTCGAACAGCAATCCGGCGCGAGGCCGAGGGAGGCGGCATTGGCGCCACGGTCGGCCATCGAGATCTCGGCAAAAGCGGTCGTCGGCCCTTCCATCGTGATAGACGATCGAGAGCGAATCCATCTCGTCTGGGTCGAAGAGCACCAGCAGGGACGGGAGATCCGTTACACGTCCGCGGCGTCGACCGATCAGCACTTTCGCCCCGCCGTGACCGTGAACGGGGCGGACGAGGCGCCATACTGGCGACAAGAAGCGCCCGCCCTCGATGTATGGGGCGAACAGGTCTACATCACATGGGCGAAGTCGGTACTTCCGGCACCATCGGACAAACCCTTTGCCAACGAGTTGCGGCTCAGCCGGTCGGTGGATGGAGGCAGAACGTTTTTGCCTTCCACGGTGATCAACGACGACGGCCAACCGTTGAATCACAGTTTTGATTCGCTCCATGTCGACCACGATGGCGTCATTCACGTCGCATGGATCGACGGGCGCGACGGCCAGAAGGACTCGGCGACGTATATCAGTCGATCAGGTGATCACGGACAGACGTTCGAGGCGAACCGCAAGATCGACGGCGACACCTGCGTCTGCTGCCGAACGTCAGTGGCCGTCGGCTCCGACGGCGCGGTCTACGTTGCGTGGCGAAAAGTCTTGGGGGAGATCAGGGAAACCGTCGTCGCTAGATCGGATGACGGAGGGAAGAGCTTCACACCGGCCGTCGTGGTTGGAAACGACCATTGGATCTATCCCAGTTGCCCACACCGCCCGGCTTCGCTCGGTGTGGACGAGGCCGGCCGAGTCTACGTCGTCTGGTACACCGAGGGAGAGGACGAGACACCGGCTGTCTATCTCGCGTATTCCGATGATCGCGGCCGGACGTTTTCACCGAAGCGCATGTTGAACGTGTCGAAGGGCACCTTCCCCGATCACCCGCAACTTGCGGTCGATGCAAAAGGCCGGATCGTCGCGGTGTGGGAGGAACTGTCGCCCGTTCGCCGTGAAGTCGTCATGACTTATTCGCTCGATCGCGGCACGACATTCAGCCGGCCGGTGAAGTTGAACGAACGAAAAGGTGAAAGCCCGGCTGTATCGGTCAACACAACTGGACACTTCGTACTGGCCTGGAAGGAGCACGTGATGCCGGCCCACCGCCTCGTGGTGCAGCCGCTATCGTTCACCGACGGCTCGGATAGCGGGCGAGCGGAGCGAACGCCGTGAAGGCAGGGATTCGTCGGCGCCTGATTGTCAGCCTCATCGCTATGTTGATCTGGCTGCCGAGCCAAGGCTTCGGCGCCGATGACGGGGAGATCAAGGTCAGCCGGGTGGGTGCCGGCACACCGATCCCATCGTTTACGCTCCCAAGTCTCTCCGGAGCACCGATCAGTTCGGCCCAACTGGCGGGAAAGATCGCCGTGCTGAATTTTTGGGCCACCTGGTGCGGGCCGTGCAAAGACGAAATGCCGGCGCTCGACCGGCTCAGCCGTCGATTTGACCCACGCGACGTTGCGATTCTGACCATCACGACCGATCACGACGACGCGACGATCCGGCGGTTCATGCAACAAGTCGGATCGACCTTACCCGTGCTGCTCGACGAACAACGCGACGTCTCGCTGGCTTTCCTCGTCCGCGGTCTGCCCACGACGATCCTTGTCGGTAAGCGCGGCCACATTCTCGGGCGAGCGGTCGGCCCCCGCGCCTGGGACGGTCCCGAGGCGATCCGGTTCATCGAAGGTCTGCTGGAGGCGGACCGATGACGATCGTCGCCCGGCACGTCGCTCTCTGTGCCATCGTGCTGTATGTGCTCTTGGGCTTCGCGTCCGCGGCGTGCCCCGCCTCTTCGGATCGCCTCGACCGCACCCACCATCACGGACACCAGGCGGGCCATACCATCGCCTGCGCATGGGCCTGTCACGCGCAAACGAACACGGCCGCGATCGACGCACCGCTGAGCCTCGTGCTTGAGGCCCCGGCCGAATTTGCACTGAGTCTCGGCGCTCACGGAGACTCGTCGGTCTCCCCTCTGTATCATCCCGCTCGCGCCCCTCCCGCTCGGCTCCTCTGACATTCGCCTCAACCTTCTAGGCGTTTCCTGCTTCGAGTCCGCGCCCGTCGCTCTGAACGACGTGCCGATGAGTGGAAAGGTTTGCACGACCATGATGGTTTTATTGCTTAGTTATTTATTTGCTCTTCTCAGCTCTGCCCTTCTGTTCCTCGTCGAGCCGGCGACGATTGCCGCGCAGGGTGGCGGGGAGCGGCCGGTGGACAAGTCGCAACGCAAGCAGCAACTGCAGCAACAGCTCCGGACGATCCTCGATGAATTGGATCAATTGAAGCAGGAGGAAGAGGAAGCGACGACGGCGCCGGACGAAGCAACGACGGCGGTTACAGCGGAAGAAGCGGTCGAGCCCGGACCGCCACCCGAGATCGCGCTGGAGGACATGAGCATCATCAGCCGCCGGCTCTTGAAACGGCCCGAGGGCGTCACGATCATGTCCACGGTGCCGGCCGAGTATGAGAACCAGCCGACGCGGACCCTGCGCGAGTCATTGGAATCCCTGCCCGGCGTCGTCATTCGCCAAGCCAACGGCCCGCGCGATTTCAGCATCTCGCTACGCGGCTCTGGCGTGAAGACGACCTTCGCCATCCGCGACATCAAGTTGTACGAAGACGGGATTGGTCAGACCCAATCCGACGGCCTCTCGCGGCTCGACATTCATGATCCGTGGTTCATGAAAAGCGTCGAGGTCATACCGGGTGCCTCTTCCTCCATGTTCGACAATTACGCGCTCGGCGGCATGGTTCATTTCCGCACCCGGCGCGGCTCGGACATCAACGGCGTGGAGTCTTTTCTCAGCGGCGGCTCGTTCGGCTATCAAAAATACGCTTTCGCCGTCGGTCAGGAATACAGCAATCTCGACATCGCCATGTTCGCGAGCGATCAGCTCGAGGACGGATTCATCCGGCACAGCGGCTACAATACTCAGACGCTGAATTTTAATTTCCGCTTTCGCGTGAGCGATAAACAGACCTTTTACTTCAAGGCGCTGACCAACTGGCTCAGGACACAAGTCCCGACGCGACTCACGATCGCGCAGTTCAATGCCGATTCTCGTCAGGCGGGCGGTACGAATCCCACCAACGATGCGTTGCGACTGAACCAAGGGCGACTGGACCGCCGCACGATCATCGGCGGCTTGTACGAGCACCAACTCACCGCGAACACCGTGCTGACGATCGAGGCCGACTACGACGTGAAGGATATCAATCAGACGTTCACGCAGATCACGGACAACGTGAATCCCAACTACAAGCACTACACCGACCTTCGCCACGATGGACGCCTCGGGGAAATGCCGCTCCGCAGCTACGTCGGCTTCTTCGTCAACAACATGGAGCAGGAGGGCCAGACGTTCAACAATCTGGGTGACTTCAACGGCACGCGCGGGACGCTGGCGCAGAACAACCGCTTCACCATTCGCAATATCGGCGGACGGTTTCGGGAGGAGTTGGAATTTGCGCCCAAGTGGGTCCTCGCCACCGGGCTGGGCTTCGAGCAATCGATCATCGGCGGACAAGTCATCAACTACACACCGGCGGGCGCCGTCAGCTCGCGGGTCAATGTGAGCCGCACCTGGTACAACTGGGCGCCGGAACTGTCGGTGACTTACAAGCCGAGCGACATGTCGAAGTATTGGGTCCGGGGGTCAACGGGATACGGCATTCCGCAGCTCAGCAATCTCACCACCGATCTGAGCGGTCTCGCCGGAACCAACCTGGCCCTCAAGCCGCAAAAGAACGTGAACGTGGAGATCGGCGGGGATACGAAGCTCTCCAAGACCTTCTCCGTCCATCTGGTCGGCTTCTGGGTCTTCTTTCGAGACGAAATCATCTCGCAGCTGAATCCCGTCACCGGGCTGTCCTTCGCGGTGAATGCCGACTCGTCCGAATACCGAGGCATCGAGGCGGGCTTCGATTGGCGGCCGCTGGACGGGCTGCGCTTCTCAGGGGCATACACTCACATCGATGCGCGCTACATCAATTTCACCGATCAGTTCCGGGTGAACGGGCTCGGACCGGTCACCCAGGTCGTCCAGGACGGAAAGATGGTCCCGAACGTGCCGCGGGACGTGCTCGATCTGAAGGGGGAGTATGAACATCCGTCGGGATGGGGTGCCTGGATCGAGGGGATTTACTGGAACAGTTATTTCTTGAACAACGCCAATACCGTAGGCGCGCCCTCCTATTTCATCGGCAACGTGAACATTCACAAGCGGGTGGACTTCAAGAACCGGTACGTCCGCTTCGCGACTGTTTATGCGGAACTGGACAATATCGCCGACAAGCGCTACGTCGCATCCGGCAATGTGGTCGCAGACAGCGTGCCGGATGCGCAGAAGACGCTCTTCTTTGCCGGCTACGGCCGCGCCATTTACGGCGGCGTCACGCTGGGGTTGTTTTGAAGACGCTAGGGCGACGCCACGGTGATCGGAACCACGCTGCCCCGCTTGCGCTGACCTGGTATCACGTCTATAGTCGCGGCTGGAAACTCCGCAGGAACACCAGGAGGACGATTACGACGTGCGAACGACACGCCGTCAGCCGTGGAAAGTGAGCATGATAATTGCGGCCGGCCTGCTGTCGTTCATCTGGTCCCTCCCCTCACCGCCGGCGGCGCAGCCGGAGGCCGCGCAGCGGCACTATCAGCAAGCGCTGACCTCCTACAAGCAAGGCCATTACGATGCGGCGGCAGAGGCGCTGAAGAAGGCGCTGGCCGTCCAACCGCAATATGCGGAGGCGCACCACCTGCTCGGACTCGTTTACTTTCAGGGGCGCAAGCAGCCCACGGAGGCCGTGCTCGAGATCAAAAAAGCACTCACCGTCAATCCCAACTTTCCGCACGCGTATTACGACCTCGGCCGGATTTATCAAAGTCTCGACAAGACGGCTGAAGCCGAGCAAGCGTTTTCACGCGCAATCGACCTCGCGCCGCAATTTGAAGAGGCGCATCTCGCGTTGGCGAAGCTGTACGATCATGACAATGCCGGTGGCAAGGCGGTGCAAGCGTACCTCGCGGCACTGGCGATCAGGCCGGGCAATCCTGAAGCGCTCTACAATCTGAGCCGCCTTTACGAGAAACAAGGCGACCTGCGACTGGCACGTCACACGCTCCAGCAGCTCACGCGCGTCGATCCGATGAACGCCGATGCCTGGTACCTCCTCGGCCGGATGGCGGAACGGGAGAATAACATCGACGAAGCGAGCGACGCGTATCGCCGCGCGATCCTCGCCAAACCCGATCTCGTCGACGCCCACTACAATTTGGGGTTTCTCTATCGGAGCGCAGGCAAGCAGGGCGCGGCGGTCAAGGAGTTTCTGGAAGTGATTCGCTATCGTCCGGAGTATGCCGAGGCGTACATGAACCTAGGCATGAGCTATACCGCGCTCGGCTTCTTCGATGAAGCCGAGCAGGCGTATGAGCAGGCGATTGTCTTGAAACCTGCCCTCGTCGAAGCGCACTACAACGCCGGCGTCTTCTATGAGCTCCATCGAAAAGACTCGATCAAGGCCCTGCTCCACTACCGCAAATACCTCGAGCTTGGCGGGAAGGACGAGCGCGTCGAGCGCATCGTGAATCAAACGCGACGGTAACCCGCATTATTCATGATGGTTCGTCGCAAAATCATGGAGCCGCGTCGCGAGATGGGCAAGCACAGCCGCGAGGGAAGGAAGCATCTTCACTGCGGTATGTTGACTGACCGAAAGCAGCGGTTCCGCGATTGCAGCAGAACTGTTCATGAATCATGCGGGTTAAGGGACGGCCTTCGGCGAGGGGGCGACACATCATCGATCCCGACGAAGCTTGACTTCTTCCTCTACACCTCGCTTTTCCTCTATTGACTTCCAGCGGATCGAAAATCAAGCCGGCGAGCATCCCAAGGCAAGATCGCCTGCCGGTTCGACAGCTCGCTCATCCCTACGCCGATAGGAGTCTTCGGCGCTCGACGATATTCTTTAATTGATGCGCCGGCCCTCCCACCGACCGAGCGGAACTTCGGATGTCCTCGTCATCGGAGGCGCGAGTACTGACTTCGTCGGCTCCGGGACGCGCCTCCCGGGACCCGGAGACGAGCTCAGCGGCGAGCAGTTTCTCGAACTATGCGGCGGGAAAGGCGCGAACCAAGCCGTGGCGGTGGCCCGGCTCGGTGGTTCCGTCGCGCTGATCACGCGCGTGGGAAAGGATCGTCGCGGCGATGTGATGATCGCGCATCTGGAACGCCAGGGGGTCGAGACGCAGTTTTGCATTCGCGATTCCGACGAGCAGACGAGCGCGATTCTACTAATGATCGACCGGCACGGCACGAAACAGACGCTGACCGTGCCAGGGGCCGTGGCTCGCTTGAGTGCCGCCGATGTTGATCATGCATGCGAGCTGTTCGAGCGCGCACGGCTTCTCGTCATCCAATTTGAACCTTCCATTCCTACCGTCTTGCACGCGATCGATGTGGCCCATGAGTTTGGACGACCGGTCTTTCTCGACGGCGCACCGGCCGAGCCCGTTGACGAGAAGATCTGGCAGAGGATTCATCTCGCCCGCATGAACGCCAAGGAAGCCCGCCACCTGACGGGCGTGAAGGTCGACGACCTCACCACGGCACGGCAGGCCGCAGCCATTCTCATTGCGCGCGGCGTCCGGGTCGTGGCGATCGAGGCCAGCGCGCACGGCAATCTGTTGATGTGGCCGGACGGTGAAGAGGTGCTTCCTCTCGTCCCCATTCGAACGGTTGATAAAACGGGCGCCGGCGATGCCTTCATCGCCGCACTCGCCGTTGGCTATCTCGAGGGTCGGTCGTGGACGGAAGCGGGCTGGTTTGCCAATGCGGCCGCGGCCCTTACTACAATGCAACTCGGGGCCGAACCGGCGCTCCCCACCCGCCAACAGGTGTTCACACTTCTGAAAGAGATCGGGAAGGCCCATCTCATCCAATAGCGCTTGAAGATCATTCGTTCCCGCCCTCGGCCGGCCTACTCCACAGAAGGCAGCCTGCGGCTGACGCTCAATCAAGTTCTCCTTTGTTAGGGTCGACTGCGGAAGAAAGATTCAGCTGTGGAGGTGAGCGATGGCGACTGTTATGACGAGAGCCAATCAGGACATCAGCGCCAGGAACCAGATCAAGGGTCGAGTGACGGGCATCCAAATGGGCGACGCGATGAGCGTGGTGAGCATCGAGGGCGACGGTCATCGCCTCATGGCGGCGATTACGGCGCAATCGGTCAGCGAACTCGCCCTGAAGGTCGGTGATTCGGTCGTCGCGTGCATCAAATCGACGGAACTCGTCCTTGCTAAAGGGACGTTGGACGCAAAGCTGAGCACCCGCAATCAAATTACCGGCCAGGTCACGAGCATCAAGAAGGGAAACGCGATGGCCGCCGTCAACATCGATGCCGGACCCTTTCAATTGACGTCCGCGATCACCCGCGCGGCGGCAGACGATCTTCACCTTAATACCGGAGACCGGGTGGTGGCGTGCATCAAGGCGACGGAAGTCATCCTGCAGAAGGGATAGCCTGGGCCGGTCGAAGCCATCGCAGACCCGGCACGGGTGGGCAAGCCGTTAGAGGAGCGTGTGTGCGTCTTGCTCCTCAAACGGCGTCGCGGGAATGGACCGTGCCGCCGGCGCTCGCGCATCGTCACCCTGACGGGTGCGAATCTGCGGGCGGGCCACCACGGTGAAGCGACGCAACCTTTTCAGTTCATGCGCGGCCGCCCGCAGCCACAGCGGAACTGCTTCGCGTAGCCGCCCCTGGCTGAAGTAATCGCGCGCCCAGATTCGATAGTGCTCCGCGAAGACGCGTTCCACCTCCAGGGCCTTTGCCGGATCGTTCGCAAATCTCGCGGCGAGCTTCCGACACAAGCGCTCTCCGCTGACGAAACGCGTTCGCCCGCCATTTCGCGTGAGACTTTTATCATGGACACGATAGGCAAGACCGGCCTCCCGTAGGAACACGATCTCGCCGAGCGCTCGCAATCGCATCGGCAAGTCCAGATCCTCCGCGCTATGCAGGGCCGGATCAAAGCCGCCGATCAGCTCGAACGCCTCCCGACGCACGACCATGGCGGACGGCAGAATGAACGACACGTCCTGACCCGTGAGATGCGTCAGGCGCGAGCGGTCGTTCGCGCGCTGCCGCTGCGTCATCCCTCGTCGATAGACCCTTCCGGCTTCGTCCATCCAATCGGCGTCCGAATGGACCAGCACGGCTTGCGGTCGCCGCTCGAAGATCGCCATCTCTCGCCGCAGCTTGTCGGGATACCACAGATCATCACTATCGAGAAAGGCCAGATAACGCCCTCTCGCAATCTGCGCGCCGGCGTTTCGCGCCGCGCTCTGCCCGGCGTTGGACTGTCAAATGATGCGGATTTGAGCGTGGTAGTCTGCAAGCACGCGCGGTGACCCGTCCGTCGATCCATCATCGACGGCAATCACCTCCACGCTTCGGTACGTCTGCGACAAGGCGCTGTCGATCGTCTCCGCGAGAAATCGCTCAGCATTGAAAATTGGCATGATGACGCTGACGCCGACCAGTGCCATGGCTTCATTTCACTATGGACAACCACGTGGAACGAGTGGCGCTGCCAGAAGCAACGCGCCAGCGCGTTGGATACCGGTTGCCAGACGCGACGGCAAGCCGAACCATCAAGGCGGACGGAAGCGTTATTCGACGATGATCATGCCGCTCATCCCGTGATGGCCCTTCCGGGGACAAACATAGAGGTAGGTGCCGGGTGGCGGAGCAACGAGAACCGTGAGTGACTGGCCCGGCCGTAGGCTGATAGGCAGGGAACGTGAACCGCCATCGGAGGCGTTGATGGACCGATTGACCCCATAACCGAGAATGGGACTGGCAAACTCATGTTCCTCCCGGCCGGCGTTGTAGACCGAGAGGAGCAGAGGCGTTGTGGCCTTCACGTGAATCCGGTCTGGTGTAAATCGGTAGTCCTCCACCGTCACGGAGACCGTTCGCGGGGACCGATCACAGCCGGTAAAGAAGGCAGAGCCGAGGCCGAGCGAGAGGACAATCATCACACAGCTCCATCTCGTTCCGTGACGCCACATCAGAAACCTTCCCTCGTGTGTGCTCGTTCTCAGTTGCGTGAGCGCACGGTTGTCTCAGCGCCCGCGCGATGTACGTTGTTCTACTCCCATAGTTGTCCGACTTCACTTTTCTCGTGCGGCGAGTAGGATGATTGCCTACAACGCTTGAGCGAGCCCGGTCATCGGATCACGAAGAAGAGAGGGTGACAGTGACCTTTGACATCCACGTCGTCTTGGGGATCGGCTGCTTAGCCATCGCCGTCGGCTTACTGCTGTCCACGAAGCTCCGCCGGCGCTTCCACCTGCCGCAACAACGTCACGCGCTCGTGGCATCTCACATGCGCACATACGATCCGCGGAAAAGCGCCTGATCGGATCGTCCACGGGCGGGTCCGTCATGGCGGAGGACGAGTCGGGCCTACTTCAGCATTCATCCGCGTGCGTCGCGTGCGGGTCGCTACCCGTCCGCGGGCCGACGATCAGTCGCGCGGCCGGATGGCGCGTGAGGTAGTACCACGCCCATTCGAACATGACGCGAACGCGATTGCGAAACCCGATCAAGAAGAAAATATGGACGACCGACCACAGCAGCCACGCAAGGACCCCGACGGTGCGGATGGGGCCGATTTGCGCGACGGCGTGCGCCTTGCCGATTGTCGCCAGCATTCCGCGATCATGATAGACGAACGGCCGGCGTGACTGGGTAGCGGCTCCCTCTCGTATCAGCCTGGCCACATACCGGCCCTGCTGCATGGCGACGGGCGCGAGGGCCGGGAGTGGCTCACCGTTGGGACCCCCCGCACGCGCGCCATCGCCGATGACGAATATCCATGGATCGCCAGGGATCGAGAGATCGGGGCCGACCTCGACCCGCCCTTGCTTGTCCATGGGGACGCCAAGGGAGCGAAGGAGCGGCGACGCTTCATTGCCGGCGGCCCAAATGACATTGGCGCTCTCGATCCGCTCGCTCCCGATCGAGACGCCCCAGTCCGCCACCTCGGTCACTCGCGTTCGGAGCCGGACCTCCACGCCCAGCTCCTCCAGCACCTGCTTGGCATCGGCCGACAGGCGTGGCTCGAATGCCGGCAAAATTCGATCTCCTGCCTCCAGCAGCACGACACGAATATCGCTGGACTCGATCAAGGGAAAATCCGGCAGAATCGAGCGGCGCGCAATCTCGGCAATGGCGCCGGCGACTTCGACCCCCGTCGGGCCTCCGCCGACGATCACGAACGTCAGGTAGCGCCTAGCGGCGACCTTCGGTACGCGCTCGGCATGCTCGAACGCCAGCAAGGTGCGTTCGCGAATCCGCACGGCGTCGGCCAAGGTCTTGAGCCCCGGCGCCACGCGCTCCCACTCGTCATGGCCGAAATAGGAGTGACGTGATCCAGGGGCGAGGACCAGACAATCAAAAGGGAGCGCGCCCTCCTGGAGGCGAACGGTTCGGCTCGCACGATCGACCGCGATGGCTTCATTGAGCAGCACGCGGACACGGCGACGGAGAATGGTGCGAAGCGGGGTCGCGATGTCGGTCGGCGCCAATGCCGCCGTTGCGACCTGGTAGAGCAAGGGCTGGAAGACATGATGATTGGTCCGGTCCACCAACACGACGTCGGCCTTGGCCCCGGCGAGCGCCTGCGCCGCGGTCAGTCCGCCGAATCCACCGCCGATGATCACCACCCGCCGTTGATTCATCTTTTTCTCTCCGATTGTAGACAAGCCGACCAACCCTCCGGAAGACGGGGCTCATTCTAACAGGAGTCCTCGCGCGAGCCGCGGAGTCGCAGGGGCGCCGTCGTCAGGCGCACCATGCTAAGATGCGGCGCCTGGATGAATGGAGGAGCTATGGATGTGGAGGCGTTTCGGCAGATGGTCGCCAAGAACCCCAAGGGTTTTCTTGGACGTTACGGACTGGGGAACAAACTGCTGCAGGAGGGAGGAAACCTGGAGGAAGCCGTCGAGCACCTGCGAGTCGCGATTCAACTCGATCCGGTCCACGTGGCCTCTCACCTCGCACTTGGTCGCGCCCTACTCACCCTCGGCAGAAGAGAAGAAGCGAAACCGGTGCTGCGGGCCGGGATCGACGCGGCGACGTCCGGCCGATCGAACGGCGGAGCCGACCTTGTTCCCGACATGCGGCGCTTGCTGTAGGAGTGCGGCTAGGAGGGAGCTGAGCCTCTACTGGGTCTCTTGCTTCTCACGGTGCGTCGAGCAGTAAGGAAACCCCGAGGTCACGGAACGCAGCTTGCTCGGTCATTCTACTCTTTGCTCAATGACCGAACCTCGAGCACGCCGTTAAAATGGGCCTCGATCGCCACGTGATCCCCATTGTGAAGGATGATGGCTCCCGTGGGGCACAACGTCGTGTACACGGCCGGAATCATCCCCGTTTCATCCTTCACCAAAAAACGTTGCGTACACTTTTCGAGCTTGGTCACGCTGCCGATGAAATGATTCATCTGGTGGCCGACCACCGTACCTTCGACTCGCACAAGCTTCATCTTGTACGATTCGGGATTCTCCACCAGCGACTGAATCTTCAGCGCGTCCGTCGCCCACGAAAGACCGCCTAGGAGAATCACAGTCATCACAACGAGGCCTGCCCATCGAATCTGCCTGCCGACCGTCCTGCTCCGCCTACGCTCCGAGTCGTTGCGCATGATCATCTTCCTCCTCGTTTAGAATGACGGCATCTGCCGCAGTACGTGACCGGTCGCGGCCGCATAGGCCTCAGCCAGCGTATGGACTTCCACGACGTGGATTCCACGCTCGGCCCCGTTGAAGCTCAAATGGCTGTTATCCAACCCGTCCGGCACGATCATCACGGTTTTCTTGAGCGTACGACACGCGTTCATCTTATCGGCCAGTCGCCCCACGGGCTTGATCTCCAACGTCGGTTCGATCGTCCCCGACATGCAGACGTCGGGACGAATCGGATCGCCGAGCAGAGCGGACGCGATCGCCACGGCATACATGGAGCCGGCACTCGGTCCATCAACCGGTGTCGGAATCAACAAACGCACCCGAAGGTATCTGGCATCGTACCCGACAGCTCTCGCTGCTGCGGCCACAGCCGTGTGGAGCGAGGCGAGTGCTACGCGCCTGAGGTTTCCATCTGTGAGAATTTCCGGTCCGTTCCCTTGAGTGAGGTATCCGACCGTGAGATACGCCAGATGGCCGTTCCAGGATCCGGTGATCACGCCGGGAGTCGGCTGTGTCACCGCCAGCACGGGAAAGGAGAGCGACACCTCCGCAAACGATGGGGCGATGGTGGAGCGAGGTCGGAACTCCTCGGCAGGGGTGCTCGGAGGAACGGGCCGAGACGTAGCAGCGGCCGGTGGGGTCGCGACCGGATTCGGGGACACCTGGAGCGACGAATAGTTCTCGACGTCGCCCAATTCTCGACATCCCGGCCCGCCGCGGTCGGTATAGAGATCGCTCTGCCCTGGACGCGAACACACCCACGTCCCCGCCATCGTTGCTTTGACGCGCCACGCGTCTTCGCTTGCCAATACACATAGACCACAGAGGAGCGCGAGGCCGCGTAGAGAATGAGCCGGTAGTTTCTGCATGGGACGAAGAAAGTATAGCAGCCGAATGAGAAACGCCCGATGTTAGATCGTGAAAGTGCGGCCTCAGGCCTCGCTTACCATCGGCTGGTCTCGTCGAAGCAGGAAATTCGATCAACGGCCGGCAAGGCCGAGTCGTGGAGCTGTTAGAAATGGCAGTTCACAACCTGTCACATGTGAGGCCAAATACCGGCACACCGGGGGAACGCATGAAGGAACCGCGGTTGCCTTTAAGGCCATTGCAATCCGCTCATGCCGGTCCTCCATCTGTCTGGGCTGTTACTCCGGCCGATGACGCCCGTTCCCTTCAATCAGCCCCACACCAAAGACGCTTTTCACCGCCCGAGAAAGGAGGGGTGCTATGAGGATCGCGTCCATGATGCTGCCTCTTGCTCTGGCATCGCTCACGGCCTGCGCCACCAGTAAAGAACTGGAGGCCGCCAAGGCCACGATGAACACGTCGCTGCTGGCGACCAGACATGCCCTTGAAAGCCGCATTCAGCAATTGGAGCAGGTTAAGAAACGAGACGACGAACAATACGCGTCGCAAATAAAGAGGCTTGTGACCCTGCAAGAAGAAACGGCGTCGCACCTGTCTGAGTTCCAACGTCGTTTGGTGCAACAACATGAGCTTTTGCAAAAACTTGGCGAACAGGTCAGAGACACGACGCATGATGTGACAGAAGTGCGGGCTGCGTTGCAAAGCGAAGATGGTCCGCTCGCCCAACTGTTGAATGTCGAGGAAACGGTTTATCGAGAGGGACTCCGACACGTGCAGCAGATTCGAGGCAAGCTCATGAACGCCATCAGCCGTAGTGCCGTACCCTCCAACGGCGAGAAGCTGCTTGAGATCAGGACGTCCCGTTGATGAAGAGCCGCCGATGAGAGGAAATTGCCGATCGCGAGGCAACAGCCTCACGCCGGCCGCGTCGCATCGCGGCGTGTATCAATGAAGCCGATTGTAAAGCCGATCCACGGCGTCATTTCGGGTGAGCCCGCCGGCATGCGAGAGATGGCCGCAAGCTTGCCATAAACAGATTCAGCGCCACAAAAAGAATGACAACCCGACATACGGCATGACGGCATTGAGGCCTGTGTTTCGTTCCCCCAGACCGGCGTTCGAGATGTGAGAAAAGCGAACGCCGGCAGTCAGCGTCACGGTATCCGTCGCGAAATAGTGCACGCCGAGTCCCGCTTGCAAGAGAAACTCCATCTGAATGCTCTCCTCCGGGATTCGAGGCGCGAGATCGGTCCAGACGAGGCCTCCGCCAGCATCGACGAACGGCATCCATCTTCGAGACACGAGAAAGTTGTATTTGGCGAGCAGGGAGGCCCCGGCCAAGTCCGCCGTGAACGGCTGAGTGAAGCGCGCATACACCGGCTCGAGCATCAATTCGAGATTCCCGCGCCACCAGTTCGTACCCACCGTATCGGTCACGATCAGACCTACGCGGGGAAGGACAAAGATCGCACTGCGGTTTGCCGACGGCGCGTCTCCCACGACTGTCGTGGCCTGCCAGAATCCAGTCATGACGCCGATTTCAATGGTTCCTTTTGAAACTCGGTACGCATCGGGCTCGGAGGCTGCCTGATTCGGTAGGCTCAAGGCCGTCACCGCCGCGATGCCGAGGATCACGAGGAATCTCCGCGGCCGATATTCGACAATCTCCTGGTAATTGCTGCGATATGGTTTGGACAGAGACGGCATCCGATCCAGATCGTGAGAGTAACCCGTAATGAACACCACGCGACTCTGCTCTGGGGACTGTCATTTCTGACAGTTCTTCTTTGCAAAAGAGTAAGGATATGCTGAAAGCCGCGGTGGGTTCCAGCTTCATGTCGCTGATGATGCGGTGTCGGCCGTTCTTGTCATGTTTGACGTACAAGGATTGCGGCAATAATCGCCGTGGCAGTTGGGGGACGAGATCGAACAGAGACAATTCGGCGATGTCTCGATGGCCAGGTACAGGCGCGCGTTATCGGTTCCGTGTCAGTCCCGAACATCCCACGAGCGTTCCTTGATGGATCGCCCTCACAAAGGAAGGCTGACCATGACGTGTCGTGTCGCCCGATCTTACCGCGGACTGATCCACTGCATCGTGACCTGCAGCGAATGCGGGACGGAGGAGATCGAACTCTTTTCGCCCTCGCCACTCGGTCCCTTTCTCTGTCACGCTTGCGCTGAGTCGAAGAATCTCACTGACCGGGAAGCGAACGAAGTACTGGCGGCACCTCCTCCTTGACTGGCGCAGCGGTGATTCCGTACGGCCGGCAAAGCGGTCCTCGCCATCGCGACTCGAGAGCCGACGTCCCGAAGGCCGATGTGGCGTGCCAGCATCAGGCATGGTTACTGGCTCGCTCCGCTGTCGGGCGCGCGCACCGCTGTGTTGAACTCCTCTTCAGAAATCTCCTTAATCTCCGATGACTGCAGCGTCACCACGCTGTCGGTCTTCTCGTCTTCAAACGTGATCGCGCCAGCCTTGGTCTTATCGATATGGGTCGTGTAGTACACCTTCGCGCCTGCCGGATCCTTGACCTCGTAGTAGCTGGTGCATCCGGTCATCACCACAATCGTTCCACACAACATTCCGAGGATCGCGCGGGTCGCGCTCATGACCTTCTCTCCTTGGCACTGATCCTTTGGTTGTGCGAGCAGTAGAAGATCATCGCCACAGAAAGGCTCTCGTACGGTTCCGGGGCAAGCGTAACGACCGGGCTGTCATCTGTCCGAAGGCATGGATTCTCCCTTACTGGATCAACGGGATTTCCTGAGCCAGCTCGGCCTTGAGAAAGGCGCGAATCTTATTCTCGATCTGGATATAGCGCGCCGTCTTGGTCGCCGGCAGGACTTTCCCAATCTTGTCGGCATAGGCTCGCTTGAGTTTTACTTCCGCTTCTTCCAGGGATAACACCTCGCTCACCAGCTTCTTGGCGGTATCATTGGAGATATTGCCGTTTCCCTGATTGAACGCGTCTGCGTATTCTTTGATTCCCCTGCCGAGCCGGCGATTGATCTGCTCCAATTCCTTCTGATACGCGTCGTAGAGCGGCCAGAACTTCTTGCCTTCGGCATCGCTCAAGTCCATGTTGCTCGCGACGAGCAGCTTCTTGTCGGCCTTGACCTTTTGCAGGACAATTTCCATGTTCGTGTCGACCGTTCCCTCGGTCGCCGCAGTAGCGTTCCCGCCCATCTCCTGTGCCATGGCTTGTGTCACAAACAACAGCGATCCGAGCACAACGGTCATGACGATGCTCATAGCGCATCTCCTTTCACTTCGTTCCTGTGAATTTAGCGCGCCCCCCGGCCACCGACGATGCAGGGCAATCCTTACTTATGGGAAGACGGGCAAGTGAGCCACTGTCAAAAGTGACAGGCATCGAAGAAAAGATTCAGCACGGGTGCCGGTTCGGAGATTCAATGCTTTTTGGCATGGCCTCAAGCCATCGTGGCCGGACGCCATCAAAATGTACACTGGAGGCGAACTCCGATGAACGTCACGGTCGTGATGTCTTTCCCTGTCGTCACGACCTGCTTCTGGCCGGGCCAGATCACTTGGACATCCGGCGCAAGGCGGATCCCGGGCGCGAGGGCGAGGTTGTAGAACAGCTCGACGCCCTGCTCGTTCCTTCCCAACTCCCTGGTACCGGACGGTCCCGTCAACTTGGGGGGACTGATGTTCACAAAGTAATAGCCAATGCCGAAGCTGTCTCGTGGCCGGCCTGGAATGATTCCGTTGCCTCCGATTCCTCCACTATAGAAGCTGTGCACCGGGTTGGGGTTTCCATCGGAGAGGCCATAGCGTGCGAACACTCCGACACCTTGCCCCGATCCCTTCCTGGGTTCGTAGAGATATTGATCGAAGTTGTAATAGAAGCTCCAGGAATTATCCTTGCGCTCGATGGACTGCGTCTGGATCACGAGGCGAACGTTCTGACTGAGCGATGTAAATTCCTGTGTCGAATAGATGGCGCCCAAGAGTTGATGGCCCGTGAGGCCGAACAAGTCCGTCCTGACCCGCCCCTCGAAGTTATAGGCCGTGTTGCCCTTGAACACCGTATCAAAATTGGTACTGTTGGCCTTCCCCGCCGGGTCGTAGGCGGTCAGAGAGAACACCGCCGCTCGGGGATCCTTAGTGGGCATCACGGTAATGCCGGCCCCGAGTGTGGAGTAGGGAGTCGTCAAGATCGTGACGGGGTTGGCGTTGAAAGCCAGGTTGAAAAACTGAATTTCTCCTTTGCCGTTGCCGTACGCAAACTCATTCGCATCACCAAGCGTCGTGTCGATTTTGCCGACTGACAGAGCGATATAGGGAGACAGCGACTGCGTGTAGTTGAGCGCCGGAATGGCAACAGCATTTCGGTCCGGCACGGGATAGAGCCGATTGCTGTTCACCGGCATCAGCGAGCCCGTCTTGCGATTGACACTATTGCCCCAGTTCCCCTCAACTTCTATCACCAAGCTCCCACCGCGCCACCATCCCAGCATGCCGGTATCGACGGTGAGAATGCCCAGCGCATGACCGGCGTATGCCGAGCCGGTGTCCTTGCCACCGCTCACCACGGCCTGTCCGATCTGGGTCATTCTGAGATCGATCGTCACACCGTTGCCGGCCAATGAGTTGCGCACGCCTTCCCAGTCAGTGTTCAGTGTGGAGAGCGACCACTTGCCGGGATCTATCTCGTCATCGGCCAACGCCCACGCGAACAGCACCAGACAGACACACAGTTCCGTGACGATGAGAGCGGCGACGCGTTTCACGATCACGCGACCACGACTGCCAGTGCTCTTCGGCGTGAACATACACCGAGCGTAGGAACGCATGCTCAAAGCCAGGGTGCTTCCGGGTACTGACTCGAGAGCGGAAGGTCACAGCCGCGTACGAGCATTCAAAGCGGGCGTCATCAGCGTACGGGCGGACCGTGACACGCTGTGTTGCGGGACCTAGGCGGTCACGATGGGGTTCTGCCAGCCTCCGGCGGGAGAGACCGCCTGATCCACTTCGCGCGGCCCCCATGTATGGGGTTCGTATTCGTAGAGCGCCGTCGCCTTCTTCAACACCGGATCGACGATTCGCCACGCCTCTTCCACATAGTCCTCCCGGGCGAACAGGGTACGGTCGCCGGCGATCGCATCGCCGAGCACCCGCTCGTAGGCATCCATTTCATCCGCGCCGGGATGGCGGCTCGCCAGCAGTTCCACCTGCTGACCGATCATGTTGTCCTCCGGGTCCATGACCGTCAGGCCAAAGGCGCCGGTGACATCCGGACTGATGCGGAATCGGAAATAGTTGGACGTTGGGCAGCACGTCGGGAAGACGGTCGGCGGCCGGAGCAACCGGACCACGATCTCCGTGCACGTGACAGGCAGCGACTTTCCGGCTCGGATATAGAACGGAACCCCTTGCCATCGCCACGAGTTCACCTCGAGCCGCACTGCTGCAAACGTCTCTATCTGTGAATTCGGCGCCACACCTTTTTCTTGGCGGTAGCCTCGGAACTGCCCTCGGATCACGTTCCCCTCCTCGAGTGCCGGAATGGCCTTCAACACCTTCACCTTTTCATCACGGATTGATTCGCTGTCCGTCTGGACGGGGGGCTCCATGGCGAGATTGCTCAGGACCTGGAAGAGGTGATTCTGAATCACGTCCCGAACGGTCCCCGTTTGATCGTAAAACGCGCCTCGCCCCTGGACTCCGAAGCGTTCCGCCATGGTGATTTGCACGCTCTCGACGTGCGTCCGGTTCCAAAAGGACTCCAGCAGGGAGTTGGTGAAGCGGAAGAAGAGCATGTTGTGAACCGGCCGCTTCCCAAGGTAATGGTCGATGCGGAAGATCGCCGACTCCTGAAAGGCGCCGTATAAGATTCGATTGAGCGCTTGCGCGGAGGCGAGATCCATCCCGAACGGCTTTTCGACGATGACGCGTGCGCCGTCGGTGCAGCCGGAGCCGGCTAGGTGCTCCACCACCACACCGAACAGCATGGGTGGGATGGCGAGATAGTACGCTGGCCGCTCCGCGGAGCCGAGCGCGGTGCGGATCAATGGATAGGTCGAGGGATCTCGATAGTCGCCATCGACGTAGCGAAGCAATCCCGACAGCTTGTCGAATGCGTCTGTGGCGCCACCGTGTTGTTGAACGCTCTCACGTGCCCGCACTCGAAGCTGATCGAGCGTCCAGCCGGCCTTGGCGACCCCGATGACCGGCACATCGAGATGGCCGCGTCTGACCATCGCGTGCAGCGACGGAAAGATTTTCTTGTAGGCGAGATCGCCCGTCGCGCCGAAGAAGACCAGGGCGTCCGAACGGGGAAGGTTCATTGTCGCTCCTCATGTCGCCCCTCGTTCCAGATGGCCGCCGAATTCATAGCGCATGGCCGACAGCAGCTTGTCCTGAAAGTCGGCCTCGCCACGCGAACTGAATCGTTCATAGAGCGCCGTCGTGAGGACCGGCACCGGCACAGCCTCGTCGATTGCGGCCTTGATCGTCCACCGCCCTTCGCCCGAATCGGAGACGCGGCCCGCAAACTGGGAGAGGCCCGGGTCCTTGAGCAAGGCCGACGCGGTCAAATCCAGCAGCCACGACGCGATCACACTTCCGCGCCGCCAGACCTCGGCAATGTCCGGCAAATTGAAGTCATACCGATAGTGCTCCGGATCGCGCAACGGAGTCGTTTCGGCATCGCTGGCGTGGTCGTCCTTGCCGATGTTGGCAGCCCGCAACACGCCCAATCCTTCGGCGTACGCCGCCATCACACCGTATTCGATCCCGTTGTGGATCATCTTGACGAAGTGCCCGGCACCGCTTGGCCCACAGTGCAGGTAGCCCTGCTCCGCGGTACTGTTCACCGTCTCCCGTCCCGGCAGGCGGGGTGCCGCCTCCCTCCCCGGCGCGAGCGCCGCAAAAATGGGATCGAGATGCGTGACGATTTGCGCGCCCCCTCCAATCATCAGGCAGTAGCCCCTCTCGAGCCCCCAGACGCCTCCGCTCGTGCCCACGTCCACGTAGTGAACGCCCTTCTGCCTAAGGTCTGCGGCCCGTCGGATGTCATCCACGTAGTAGGAGTTGCCGCCGTCGATCACGATATCGCCCGCCTCGAGGTGGGGCAGCAGGTCGGCGATGGTACGGTCCACAACAGCCGCCGGCACCATGAGCCAGACCGCTCTCGGCTTCTTCAGCTGCTTTATAAGATCACCGATCGATGAGCTGCCCGCCGCCTTCTCTTCGGCGAGATCCTCCACGGCCTTCGGCGACCTGTCGTAGACGACACACTCGTGGCCGGCCCTCAGCAGACGCCGGGCCATGTTCGCGCCCATTCGGCCGAGTCCAATCATTCCCAGTTGCATACTGTCCCTTTCTTCGCGATGTGAGTGCCCTGATGTGCGGCGTCGGTCAGTGCATCGGCACCTTTCCCCAAAAGGCGCGATGCGCATACACCTGATAGGCGAGGACGAGCGGGAACCCGATCAAAAACCACACGAGCCCGACGCGCAGGCCATACTCGCCCGCGGTGGCATTAAAGATCGTGAGACTATTCGCCGGGTTGGTGATGCTGCCCAGCATGGCGATGATGAAGAAAACGGACGCCACCAACGCTCCACCGTCGCGTGCCCGCCGACGAAGCACCAAGGTCGCGGCGAGGGCGATGGCTCCGCCGACGGGAAGGACATAGCCGACGGGATGCGCCAGGTAATTGAGCCGAAAGCTGGGTTGGACCACCGTGATCCCAAGCCTGACGAACACGGCGGTGTCAAGCGCGAGCCACCCCGCTCGTTTCGCGGCGACGACGGCCCGCTCGTAGAGTTTGCCGTCCGTTTTCACGGCGAGATAGTTTGCGCCATGTAAGGCCAAGATCGCCGCGCTCGCGACGCCTGTCACGATCGTGTACCAATCGAGGACGCCCGGGATCGGGCCGGTTGAAAAGTCCGTCCACAGTGGAACGAAAAAATAGCCGGAGGGATTCAGCGGCACGCCGCGGATCAGATTCCCCAGTGCGGCACCGAAGACAATGGCCAGCACGAGACTTGCGCCGAAAAAGGCCGCGTCCCACCACTGCCGCCAGAGATGATGTTCCACATGAGCTCGAAGCTCCAACGCGAGCCCTCGGAACATCAAGAGCCACAGCACGATCATCAGCGGCAGGTAGAACCCACTGAACCCCGCCGCATAGGCTTTGGGAAACGCAAAGAACAGGACCCCGCCGCTCGCCAGCAGCCAGACTTCATTGCCGTTCCAAGGGGACCGATCGCGGCTAACACGGCTCGTCGTTCCTGCTCGGTTCGCGCCACGAACGGATAGATGATGCCGACACCGAAGTCGAAGCCATCGAGTACTACGTAGGTCGCCAGCATCACGGTGACCACGGTGTACCAGAAAGTCTCCACGGCAACGGCTTTCTCTTAATGGACTACCAGGATTTTGAAAAACGATTTCCAGGAGTTCAGAGGCAACAATGCTTCAAGATGCAACATGAGTAGAGACAACCATGCAGGATGTTCAAAAAGGCCGTCCAGCAAGGCCGCAGCAAAGGAGGAGGCGAAGCGTACTCTTTCTGTACGTTGAGCCTCCGAGTGACGCGAGAACGAAGCTGGCGGCCTTTTTCAACATCCTGCCTAGGCGGCCAGCCGGAATGCCGCCCGGTGGTCGGTCGGCCTCGGGCCGTGCGCGATTGTTTGGAAGACCAGGAACACGAACAACACCCCGAGCAACAGATACAGCGAAAGAAAGCCAAGCAGAGTGAACAGCGCGTTGCCGGAGTGCACGAGCGGCGATGCGCCTTCCGTGGTACGCATCAAGCCGTAGACCAGCCAGGGTTGGCGTCCAAGCTCCGCCGTCATCCACCCCGCCGTCGTCGCAATATACGGGAAGGGAGCGCTCAGCATGATGGTCCACAGCATCCAGGGCATCGTGAACAGCCGACCGCGCCAGAGCAGCACGAGGGACAGGCCCGTCACGGCCGCCAACATCGTTCCCAGCCCGGCCATGACATGGTAAGCGTAGTAGAGCAACGGAACGTTGTCCGGCCAGCTCTCGCGCGGGAAGGCATCAAGGCCTTTCACCTGTGCGTACAGTTCTTCATACACCAGAAGACTGAGGATGCCGGGCAGCACCAACGGGTTATCAATGGTCATCGTTTCCATGTTCGGCTGCCCGATGAGCAAGAGGCCCGCTCTCCGTTCCGTGCGGAACAATCCTTCAAAGGCGGCGCCCTTCACCGGCTGATACTCGAACACTTGCTTGGCGTTGCCGTCGCCCGTCGGAAAAATGAGGAGCATGCAGCCGATCGCCCCGGCTACGACTCCGGTCCGGAGAAAGGTCTTGGCATGAGCCGTCCACTGGCCGGACAGCAAATAGAAGGCGCCGAGCGCGGCCATGACGCATGATGCGGTGACGATCGCCGCAGTCATGGTATGCGTGTATTGCCAGACCAGCCACGGATTCGTCAGCAGGCCGTCCAAACTGTTCACGAACAGGCGACCGTCTTCGGCCACGGAATAGGCGACTGGATGCTGCATCCATGCATTCGTCGCCAGAATGAAATAGCCGGACAGCCAGGAGCCGAGAAACAGCATCAACGTGGCCGTCCACTGAACGAACGCGCTGAAGCGCTCCGCTCCGTACAACAGAATGCCCAGGAACGATGACTCGAGGAAGAAGGCGAAGATGCCCTCCATCGCGAGCGTCTGCCCGATGACACCGCCGGCAAAGTTGGAGAATTGCGCCCAATTCGTCCCGAACTGAAATTCCAACGGGATGCCGGTCACGACGCCGAACGCGAAACTGACCGCAAAGATCTTCGTCCAGAATGTCGCCACCTCATGGTAATGGGCATCGCCGGTCACGAGCGCTCGTGTCCGAAGGTAGAGGAGCAGCAAGGCGAGGCCCATGGTCAGTTGGGGAAAGAGATAGTGGAACGTGGCCGTGAGGGCAAATTGCAGGCGATCGTACAGGACCGCGCTTTCCATAGCTTTCGTTTCAGATCGATTCCTGCTACGACTGAACGGCGCCAGATCGTGTAGAGCTTTCCGCCCGACGGTTCTGAATCACGAGACGCGTTTTCTCGCCGTCGTCAGCGTCACGCCACCGTCTCCTTCGAGAGATAGACGTCCTGCACCGCGTTCAGTAGGGCGATCCCCTCTTTCATCGGACGCTGGAAGGCCTTGCGCCCGGAAATGAGGCCCATCCCGCCCGCCCGCTTATTGATGACCGCCGTGACGACCGCATCGTGAAAATCGTTCTTGCCGGCGGCGCCGCCACTATTGATCAGCCCCGCGCGGCCCATGTAGCAGTTGGCCACTTGATACCGACACAGATCGATCGGGTGCTCGGAGGCGAGATCGGTATAGATGCTCTCGTCGAACTTGCCGTAGGCGGAGCTGCCGATGTTCAGCGCGCGATACCCGCCGTTCGTTTCGGGAAGCTTTTGCTTGATGATGTCGGCCTCGATCGTCGCACCGAGATGATTGGCTTGTCCTGTGAGATCAGCGGCAACATGGTAGTCCACGTCCTTTTTGAAGGCGGGATTGCGCAGATAGCACCAAAGTACCGTCGCCAGCCCGGCATCGTGCGCTTGCGCGAACATCTCGCTGATGTCGGTGATCTGCCGCGTGCTCTCCGGCGCGCCAAAATAAATCGTCGCCCCGACCGCAGCGGCCCCCATGTCGACGGCCTGTTTCACCGTACCGAAGAGGACTTGATCGAACTTGTTCGGATAGGTCAGGAGCTCGTTGTGGTTCACCTTCACGATGAACGGAATCTTGTGCGCGTACTTTCGGGAGGTCATGCCGAGCACGCCGAACGTCGACGCGACCGCATTGCAACCGCCCTCGAGGGCCAGTCGAACGATGGACTCGGGATCGAAGTACGACGGATTTTTGGCGAAGCTCCCGCCCGTGGAATGTTCGATCCCTTGATCAACCGGCAGGATCGACAGATAACCGGTATCGCACAGGGCGCCATGCCGGAACAGTCGCTGGAGGCTTCCCAGGACGCGGTTGTTCCGATTGGTCGGCGTGAAGATGCGATCGACGAAATCAGGCCCCGGAAGGTGAAGCTGCTCCTGCGGGATCTTCGGCGATTTGAAATTCAAAAGATATTCGGTTTTCTCGCCCAGATGCTTCTCGATAGTTGCGATCATGATCTCCTCGCTGGTGGCATCGTTCAGTCAGGACGGTACCGGAGTTACGCTGGTCGGGCCGTGGACTCACTCTCGCGTAATGCATGATTGATGATCTGTTGCGCCTCCTCGATGATCGCCGCGAGGTGCGAGTCACTCAGGAAGCTCTCGGCATAGAGCTTGTAAATGTTCTCCGTGCCGGACGGTCGCGCCGCACACCAGCCTTTCGCCGTCACGATCTTGAGCCCACCGATCGGGGCACCGCTCGCGTGGGTCAGCCGGCTAACGATCGGGTACCCGGCCAGCGACGTCGCGGTCACGTCGTCAGGTGACAGCTTCGCCAATCCTTGCTTCTGCTCCGGCGTGGCCGGCGCATCAATGCGCCGGTAGTACGGCGTCCCGAACTGCGCTTGAAGCTCGCGATAGTGTTCACCAGGATCTTTGCCAGTCCGCGCCGTGATCCCCGCGGCGAGCAGCCCGAGCAGCAGGCCGTCCTTGTCGGTCGTCCAGACCGTCCCATCGCGGCGCAAGAAACTCGCCCCCGCGCTCTCTTCACCGCCGAAGCAGCACGAGCCGTCGAGGAGACCGGGCGCGAACCACTTGAACCCGACGGGGACCTCGCGTAGCCGGCGACCCAATCCCTCGACGACGCGATCGATCAGGCTGCTGCTCACAACCGTTTTGCCCACCCAGGCCGTGCGGGGCCACGCCGGGCGATGTCCGAGCAGATACCGAATCGCGACGGCGAGGTACTGGTTCGGGTTCATCAACCCCAGTGATCGCGTCACGATCCCGTGGCGGTCCGAGTCGGCATCGTTCCCAAACGCGATATCGAACCGATCTTTCAGCGTCACCAAGCCGGCCATGGCGTAGGGACTCGAGCAATCCATGCGGATTTTGCCGTCGTGATCCAGCGTCATGAAGCGGAACGTCGGATCGACGGCCGACCCACGCCGCTATCATGAGATCTCCTTACCTCCAATAGGAACTGTCAAAACTGACAGCTGTGCTCTGAGCGAGTGGGGGTCAAGAATGTGTTCCGCCTTCCACAATCATCGTCCATCAATGGTGACGGAACGTAGGACGGTTACAAGGACTCAAGAGCAGAAGGGGAACGTTCATGTACGGTAACAAGCCAATGTATTGGATATCGCTGTCACGGAGATGCTGCGCCGTCGCCTTGCTTCCTTTGACGCTCGCGGTTGCCGGGACCGTGCTTCCGCATTCCCATCCCGCGATCGCGTTCGGCGCGTCCGCCGAGGAGATCGATCGGGACGTGGACGAGACGATCAGTAAACTGTGGAACAAGACACCGGAGTCTCGGTGGCTCATGCAGCATGCCAAGGCCATGCTCGTGTTCCCCAACATCGTCAAAGCCGGCTTCCTCGTGGGAGCGCAATACGGTGAAGGGGCGTTGCGCGTGAACGGGCACACGGTCGGCTACTACACCTCGACGGCCGCCTCTTATGGCCTGCAAGCCGGCGCGCAGGTCTACGGCTACGCGCTCCTGTTCATGAGTGAGTCCGCCCTGTCGTATCTCGAGCGCAGCAACGGGTGGGAGCTCGGGGTGGGCCCGAGCATTGTCGTCGTGGATGCGGGCAAAGCCGGGACGTTCACGACTACGACCGCCCGCGACGAAATTTACGCGTTCATCTTTAATCAGAAAGGCCTCATGGCTGGGCTGGGCCTACAAGGGTCGAAGATCACGCAGATTGACCGGTAACACTCCAGGTCCGTTCGATCACGGGATCCATCCCTGCTGCTGAAATTTGGGTTTGATCTGGTCCGCAATCTCTTTCGCCGTGGCCTTGGCCCGCCCCTCGAGCTTGGCGCTCCCGCTCAGCTCCCCGTAGGCTTTCATCCCGCCGCTCACGACCAGGCCGACGGGATTGCCGGTGATAATAAGTCCCGCCACCCCGACGGCCCCGCCCGGCGTCTTGCCTCCACCGGACTCAAGAGTGCCCGATCCCAGTTTGCGGAGCCCTTGATTCGTCACCTGAAAGCCTTCAACCGTGGTCGTCAAATGAGAGGCTCCCGAGCCGAACCCGATCGTGACGCGTTTGGTCGCGCTGCCTTCATCAATGGACACTAGTGTCCTGTCTCTGAAGTACGTGGAATAAGTTGTGCATTGGTGGTGT
>NZ_CEFZSK010000034.1:0-12929 GCF_979581665.1 Nitrospira sp. Vd2
AGGACACCACCAATGCACAACTTATTCCACGTACTTCAGAGACAGGACACTAGCTTAAAAACTTCTAATCCCTCCTTAATCCGCCTCTCAGCTTTCGTTGCTACGATCCGTCCTGTCGAACGTTAACTTGGTTGTTCAAGGAGGGAAGGATTATGCCAGACAGTCACGTTTCTCGGTTCCGTATGAAGACGGTAGCCGTAGTAGCCGGCCTGTTCATGCTGGGCTCGGCAGGGTTTCTCACCGGACACATGACCGCTGCACCGACGGGCGCGGTCGCGGCGCCGACGAGCACCATGAGCCCGGCGGGGACGGAGGTCGCACCGGGCTTCCCCGAGGTGGCGAAGATGGTACGCCCGGCGGTCGTGAACATTACGCCGGCCAAGACGCTGGTGCGCGAGCAGAAGGGCCGCGAGGGGCGCAGCCCCATGGATCAGATGGAAGAGTTTTTTGGTTTCGAGATCCCCAAGCGGTTTGGGCCGAAGCAGGGGCCCTTCGAGCGGAGTCCGTTCGGTGAGCGCGGGCCACACCGCGGCGGGATGGGTTCCGGTGTGATCGTCACGCCTGACGGCTACATCATCACCAATAATCATGTCGTCGAAGGCGCGAAAGAAGTCCACGTCACATTGCCGGACAAACGCGAGTTCACCGGTAAGGTGATCGGGACGGATCCCAAGACGGACCTCGCCGTGGTCAAGATCGACGGGAAGGACCTGCCGTCTGTGGCGTGGGGGGACGCCTCCAAGCTGCAGGTCGGGGAATACGTCCTGGCCGTCGGGAATCCCTTCGGGCTCAACTCGACCGTCACGCTGGGCATCGTGAGCGCGCTCGGCCGCGGTCGAATGGGGATCACCCAGTATGAGGATTTCATTCAGACCGACGCCGCCATCAACCCGGGCAATTCCGGCGGCGCGCTCGTGAATACCAAAGGCGAATTGGTTGGGATCAACACGGCCATCTTCTCGCAGACCGGCGGCTACCAGGGCGTCGGCTTCGCAGTGCCGACCAGCATGGCAAAGCCCGTGTTCGAGAGCCTCGTGAAGACTGGGAAGGTCGTACGCGGGTATCTGGGCGTCGCGATCCAGGACCTCACGCCGGACCTGGCCAAATCGTTTGGACTGAAGGACGTGAAAGGGGTCTTGATCAGCGATGTGACCAGCGACAGCCCCGCCGAGCAGAGTGGGCTCAAGCAAGGTGATGTCATCATCACGTTCCAAGGCACGCCCGTTGAAGACCCGGCTGTTTTACAGCGGTTGGTCACCGCGACGCCGGTCGGCACGAAGGCGACCATCACCGTGCTGCGCGACGGTCGCGAGAAAGAGTTGACCGTCACGATCGGCGAGCAGCCGGACACGGTGAAGATGGCGAAAGCGGACGATGAGACCGGTGAGTCGGCCGCGCTGGCGGGCATTGAGGTGCAGCCGCTCGATCGTCAGACGGCGCGTGAGCTGGGTCTGAGCGACAAAGCCAAAGGCGTCGTGGTCACGAACATCGATCCGGACAGCCCCGCGAGCGAAGCGGGACTCAAGGAAGGTGACGTGATCCAGGCGATCAATCGTCAGGAGATCAAATCCATCAAGGACTATGAGAAGGCGGCGTCGTCGCTCAAGAAGGATCAGCCGGCCTTACTGTTGATCAATCGGCGGGGCGCGAGCCTGTTCTTGACCGTGAGGATCTAAATGAACCGGTGGAGACCGACGGGACGGCGCTACTTCTGCCGCAGAAGCAAGGCGTGGGCGGAGGCATCTCGAAAACTCGTCATCCTTCGATGTGCCCCATCAGGTCGTAGGCGGCGGCGTCGGTAATCTTCACCTTGTAGCAGTCGCCGGGCGCGGGATACGCAGGCTGTATCGCCGTTGCCCGGCGAATTGTGTGTGGAGTAATCAGCCCGATGTGGTCGCTCCGTGTAGCGGCCGCACTATCCGCAATATCATTGATCGCAATGTCGTTGATGTAGACGACCCCGTCGATATCCGGCGCCTGTCCTTCGTGCCGGCCTGCCAACAGCAGCTCGGTTTCTTCGGACGGCCCATCGATCATCACTTCCAGCGTGCGGGCGATCAACCCACGGCTCTTCTTCAACGCAATCGATTCCTGAAGCTCGAGCAACTCCGCCCGCCGGGCCTCCATCTTTCGGCGAGTGACTTTCCGCGTCAGCTCGGCTGCCGGCGTGCCTTCTTCGTCCGAATAGAGGAAGACGCCGACCCGGTCGAAGGCCATATCTGCCATGTACTGTTTCAGTTCCCGAAACTGCGCTTCGGTCTCGCCGGGGAAACCGACGATGAACGCGGTTCGGAATGTGAGCCCCGGAATCCGAGCCCTCATTCGCTCCACGAGCCTGGTGATGTACGCCCGATCGCCCACCCGCCGCATCCGCTTGAGCATCGTGTCGTTGATATGCTGGAGCGGCATATCGATGTACTTCGTGATCTTCTCTTCACCCGCGTAAAGTGCAATGAGCTCGTCATCAACCTGTTGGGGGTAGAGATAGAACGGACGGATCCACCGCAAGCCCTGCACCTGCACCAGCTCACGGAGCAGTGCGGTCAAGCCATGGCGGAGGCCGAAATCGACGCCGTAGTTGATGGTGTCCTGTGAAATCAGATTGATCTCCTTGACCCCCTCGGCCGCAAGGCGTGTGGCCTCCTCGACGATCGATGTAATGGGCCGGCTCCGCTGCTTGCCGCGCATCAACGGAATCGCACAGAAGGTACAGTGGCGATTGCAGCCTTCCGCGATCTTGATGTACGCCGAGTGCGGGCGGCCGAGGCGAAGGCGCGGCGTGAGTTCATCGTAGAGATAGGGCGGCGGCGATGCCCACACACGCCGGGGCTTTTGTCCGGGTCCCAACAACACGCGCGCGATCTCCGCGATCCGACCGATCTCACCCGTGCCGACGACCGCATCGAGTTCCGGCAGCTCCTTCAGCAGCTCGTCCTTGTACCGCTGCGCCAAACAGCCGGCGGCGATCAGGACGCGACACGCGCCGGTTGTCTTGAGGCCCCCATACTCGATGATCGTGTTGATCGATTCCTGCTTGGCCTCTTCGATGAATCCGCAGGTGTTGATGATGAGGACCTCGGCGGAGTCGGCATTCGTCGTGAACCTGAAGCCATGACTCGCCAACGAGCCCAGCATGACTTCGGCGTCGACCTGGTTCTTGGTGCAGCCGAGATTGATGAAGCCGACGCTCGGCGGAGTAGCCGTGTGAAGGATCGGTAAGGATTGTTTGGGCATGCGGATCAGCGTACAGGACGGCCGGAAAGGGTGTCAATGCGATGCCTTGATTCGCATGCCGGCATGGCCTACAGTGCCCAGCGATGATCCGCTCATTCCAAGGCATCACTCCGACCATCGCCGAGAGCGCGTTTATCGAAGAGACCGCCGTCGTGATCGGCGATGTTGTGATCGGGGCAGAATCGAGCGTGTGGTTCAACGCTGTCATTCGGGGAGATGTCAACTCTATCCGCATCGGCAAGCGCACCAACATTCAAGACTTGTCCGTGATTCACGTGACCCACGATACCCATCCGACGACCCTGGGCGATGACATTACCGTCGGACACCATGTGGTCCTGCACGGTTGCACGGTTCACGATCGCGTGTTGATCGGAATGGGAGCGATTCTGATGGATGGCGTCGAGGTCGCCGAGGATTGCATTGTCGGTGCAGGGGCGCTTCTCACGGAGGGCACGAAGGTCCCGCCGAAGAGCTTGATTCTCGGTGCCCCGGCCAAAGTGAAGCGTCCGCTCACCGAGGGCGAGCTCTCCTGGCTTCGCGAGTCGGCCCACAACTACGTGGGGTACGCGCGGCAGTACATGGGCGGGTCTGGGAGGCGGCGCGTCGGATTTTAAGGGCTATGCCTCGGCGGGTCTCCCTCGACTCGGATCAGGCATACCGGATCTTCCACAACGGCTGTCGGGTAGTCCTCTTCCTCGACGGCGTACTGCATCCCGTGTCGCTCACACCAGTCCGTGAGCCACGGAATTTCCTCGACCGATGTCGTGACGAGCGCCGGCGGCCGCAGCCTGCGGAGACACGCATCGACCAGATCGAGGACCTGCGCCCGCTCTTGTGCAAACCGCTGGCAGTCGAACGCCACGGGATTCGCGCGCCCGTAGGAGAGCGCGGAGAGTTCCGGAAATCGTTCGGGGTCATTCAACACACTGATGACGCACAGATGATCGAACCGGCCGTCGGCATCACGGGCATCGCCTGCGGTAATGCGGAATGGGAGACCCGTGCAGGCGGCGTTCAGCACCGACGCTTCATTTGCTCGTAGCGTGAACGCGTGGACCGTCCGGCCGAGTTCGAGTGTTTCCATGAGCAGGAGAGGCAATTCCGTGACCCCCGCACCCACGTACAAGCTGCGGCCGCCGGACGCGAGCCGGTTGAGGAGTACCTCCGCGAGGTCGATCCCGAGCTTTCGGCACGGCTCGCGCCGCGCCTCCCAGAACGCGGTGCCCCCTTCGTCACAGTAAATGTTCGCGAGCGCCGAATAGTCGAGGCGATCGAACACATCGATGATCAACCCATTGGTCTTTGCCGCGAGGCGCCGCATCCTTCCTCCGATCGCACGATCGCGCACCGCTACGGCACTGTCAAGGCCGGGGGAAGCTAGGAAGAGGGGCCTAGTGACATTGCTGATTTACACCATCGCGGACTTGGAGTAGGCTTCGGCCACGAGATCCTAATGATCGCCCCCCTTCTCCGCCACATTCTCGTCGCCACCGATTTCTCCACGTGTGCCGCGCAAGCTTGGGACTACGGCATTTTTCTGGCCGGCGCCACCTCCTCCCGGCTCACACTGATGCACGTGCTCGAAGGATTCCCGGAGATCGGGCGCTTGAGCGCCGATGGAGAGAGCGAGGGGCGTGAGGCGGTTGCGAGACGGCAACTGGAGGAGGCGCTCCGACGGGCGACCGAGGCCGGTGTCACCGCCCAGTGGGCGATTGATGCCGGCATCCCGAGTCAACAGATCACGACCATGGCGAAGGAGAGTAATGCGGATTTGGTGGTGCTCGGGACTCACGGCCGCACCGCGCTGGAGCACGTTCTGCTCGGCAGCACCGTCGAGCGAGTCGTCAAAACGGCGGCCTGTCCCGTGCTTGTGATCCGCTCGTGTTCCGACGACAGCCGCGCCACGCCGTTGGTTCGGCGGATCTTGGCGGCTGTCGATTTCTCCGTTCCCTCGCTCGACGCCGTCGAGTACGCCGCTCGCCTTGCGGAGAAGTTCAATGCCAGGCTGACCCTGGTGCATGTCCTCGAGCCGCTCTACTATGATCTCGATCTCGGCTTGGGCGGGATCGACAATGAAGCCAAGACGCGGGAGCAATGGAAGCAGCGGCTGACCGATCTCGCGGACCGGCTGGAAGGCCAGGGCGTGACGGTGTCCTCATCCGTCAGAGGCGGCATCCCCGCCGACTCGATCCTGGCCGGCGCCAAGGCCGAGGAGGCCGATTTGATCGTCATGGGCACGCAGGGACGACGAGGCTCGACGGGATGGATGAGCGGCAGCGTGGCCGAATCCGTGCTGCGGCAAGCCTCCTGTCCTGTGTTCACCGTGCGGACCGCGAAGTTTCCGGCAGGTTTTCAGCGGCTCGTGGCTCACCCGATCGGCTGAGGTTCAGAGAGCTCAGGACAGGATTTCGGTCCCAATCCCTTTATCGGTAAAGATCTCGAGCAAAATCGCGTGCGGCATACGCCCATCGATGATGTGCGCCTTCTTCACGCCGCCATCGAGAGCCATCAAGCAGGCGTGGACCTTCGGCAGCATCCCGGCGCTGATCGTGCCCTTCTTGACCATCCGCTGCATGTCTTTCCGGGTGAGCGTCGAGACGTGATGGCCGTTGGCATTGCGAATGCCTTTGACGTCGGTGAGGACGAGGAGCTTCTCGGCGCGGAGCGCTGCGGCGACCGCGCCGGCCACTAGGTCAGCGTTGATGTTGTAGGTCCGCCCCGACTTGTCGGTCCCGATCGGTGCGATGACCGGGATGAAGTGCTCTTGCTGGAGTTTCATGAGCAGGGTCGGATTGACCGTTTGCACCTCGCCGACCAGCCCAAAATCCTCCTCGGGTGAGCCGTCCGGCTCCGTGTAGAGGCTCTCGGCCCACGCTTTGGCGGTCAAGGCTTTTGCAAAAATCAAATTGCCGTCTTTGCCCGTCAACCCCACGCCCTTCGCGCCGTGCTGATTGAGCAGCGTGACGATCTCCTTGTTGATTTTGCCGCCAAGCACCATCTCGACGATGTCCATCGTGGCCTGATCCGTCACGCGCACGCCCTGGCGGAATTTGGCTTCGAGGCCCAACCGCCCGAGCATCTGGTCGATCTGCGGTCCGCCGCCATGCACGATGACCGGGTTGAGGCCCACGTACTTGAGCAGCACGACGTCGAGTGCGAATTTTTCCTTCAGCGCCTCTTCCGTCATCGCCTTGCCGCCGTACTTGATCACGACGGTCTTTCCGGCGAAGGTCCGGATGTAGGGCAAGGCTTCGATGAGGACATCGGCCTTCTTGATGATGCGGTTCATCGTTCCCTCCGGGCGACGTTGACCCCAGCGCTACAGAATAAAGCGGCTCAAGTCCTCGTCTTTCACGATGTCCTTGAGCCGTGCTTTCACGTACTCGGCGTTGACCATGACCGTTTGGGTCGGCAGCTCCGAGCCCTCGAACAGCACCTGCTCGAGCAGCCGCTCCATGATCGTGAAGAGTCGGCGCGCGCCGATGTTCTCGGTCCGGTCATTGACCTGAACGGCCGTCGCGGCGATCTCCTCCAGCCCATCGGGCGTGAATGTCAGCGTTACGCCTTCGGTCTGAAGCAAGGCCTGATACTGCGTCACGAGCGCGCCGCGCGGCTCGGTCAAAATACGGACGAAATCGCTTTTCGTCAACGGTTCAAGCTCCACCCGAATGGGGAACCGGCCCTGCAACTCCGGAATCAGATCGGATGGCTTCGAGACGTGAAAGGCGCCGGCGGCGATGAACAGAATGTGGTCGGTGCGCACCGGGCCGTGTTTCGTGTTCACTGTCGAGCCTTCGACGATCGGAAGCAGATCGCGCTGGACGCCTTCGCGCGATACGTCCGGCCCGACGCTTTTTTCACGGCCGGCAATCTTGTCGATCTCATCGAGAAAGACGATGCCGGTTTCTTCGACCTTCGCAATGGCCTCGCGAACCACCTCATCCATGTCGATCAGCTTCTGCGCCTCTTCTTGCGCGAGCAGCTTGAGGGCTTCGGGCACTTTGACGATCCGCTTCTTCTTCTTGCCCGGAAACAGCCCGCCGAGCATATCGCGTAGCCCGCTCTCCAATTCCTCCATGCCGCCGACGTTCGAAATCACCCCGATGGGCAGGCCCCGCTCCTTGACTTCCATCTCGACGGAGCGGTGATCGAGCTTGCCTTCCCTGAGTTGGAGCCGCAGTTTCGAGCGCGTGGTGTCGGACGTGTCGGCGCCGCCGGCGGACACGTCGTCGAATCCGATCGACTTCGTTGACGAAGGCGGCAGCAGCAGGTCCAACAATCGCTCCTCGGCCAACTCCTCGGCCTTCTGCTCCACCCGTTCCATATGCTCGGTCTTCACCATCGTGACGGCCAACTCGGTGAGATCGCGAATGATCGATTCCACATCGCGGCCGACGTAGCCGACCTCGGTGAACTTCGAGGCTTCGATCTTGATGAACGGGGCATGGGCAAGCTTCGCCAGGCGGCGCGCAATCTCGGTCTTGCCGACACCGGTCGGTCCGATCATGATGATGTTCTTCGGGATCACTTCCTCGCGGAGTTCGGGCGAGAGTTGCTGCCGTCGCCAGCGATTGCGAAGCGCAATCGCGACCATCCGTTTCGCGTCCCGTTGGCCGACGACATAGCGATCGAGCTCCGCGACGATCTGGCGCGGCGTCAATTCATCCAGGCGCTTGGGGAGCGCAGGGGGCTCGAGAGCCGTATGGCGTGGGATGCTCACCGAGTCAGTTCCTCGATGACGAGCTGTTGATTCGTGTAGATGTCAATGGCGCCGGCAATCTTCATCGATTCCTCGACGATCGTTCGGGCGTCCAGCGTTGAATGCCGCAACAACCCTCGCGCGGCTGCGAGCGCATACGGGCCGCCGCTCCCGATGGCGAGAATTGTATCCTCCGGCTCCACGACATCGCCAGTGCCGGAGATGATAAAGCCGTGCTCCTTGTCTGCGACAGCCAGCAAGGCTTCCAGGCGGCGGAGGATGCGATCGGTGCGCCATTCCTTCGCGAGTTCCACCGAGGCGCGCGTGAGGTTCCCGCGATACTCCTCGAGCTTGCTCTCGAATTTCTCAAAGAGCGTAAAGGCATCGGCGGTCGCGCCCGCAAAGCCGGCGAGCACTTGATCCTTGTGCAGGCGACGCAGCTTCTTGGCATTGCTCTTCATCACCGTCGTGCCGACCGTCACCTGGCCGTCGGACGCCATTGCGACCCGGCCGTCGCGACGGACACACAAGATCGTGGTCGATCGGATGGTCATCGCGGCGATCCCGGCTGACCGTCCCGCCGCCCCGCGCGCTTCGCTCGGGGATGTGCATGATCGTACACGCTCAACAGCCGATCCAGGGCGACGTGCGTGTATTTTTGTGTTGTATCCAAGGAGGCATGCCCGAGCAGTTCCTGGATCGCGCGCAGGTCGGCTCCTTCGTCCAGCAGATGCGTCGCAAACGAATGGCGGAGCGTGTGCGGGGTGATGGGACCGGATGCGAGCCCGTTGGATGCCGCCGCCACGATCCGTTCGACGCTGCGCGCCGTCAACCGGCGATGGTGGGCGTTTAGGAAGGCAGGAGCCTCGCCGGTGCGGGCCGGCCGCGCGTGTTTAGGCAACGCCGCCCAATAGTCGCTCACCGCGGACGATGCCAGCATCCCGATGGGAACGAGCCGTTCCTTCCGGCCCTTGCCCCGGACGCGAATCATCCCGGAATCGAGATCCAGATCTTCTCGGTTCAACCCGATCAACTCGCTGACGCGGATGCCGGTCGAATAGAGCGTCTCGAGCAAGGCTCGATTGCGCAGTGCCAAGATGCCATCCGTTTCACATGCATCGATCAAGGCCCCGGCGTCGTCCTTCGTCAAGACGCGGGGGAGGACCTGCGGAAGTTTCGGTGTGCGAACCTCGGCGGCGGGGCTCGTCCGTAGGCTTCCATCGCGGATCAGGAAGCGGTAGAAGGCCCGGATGACCGCCAATTTCCTCGCCAATGAGCTTTTCTTCTCCCCGCTGCGGTCCAGGAAGGCGAGAAAGCCGCGGATCGCATGGGCATCAACGTCATCGGGGTGCCACGCCCGACGATCAGGCTGAGACGACTGCTTGAGGAACGCGTGGAATTGGCGGAGGTCCGACTGGTAGGCGCGAACGGTTTCCGGTGACGCTCTCCGTTCGACGGTGAGAAACGTCACGAAAGCCCGGATCGCGTCGTCCATTCGTCAAAGTCCTTTAGGGCACGCTCGCCTATGAGCCGCCGCTTCTGCTCTTTGTCCCGGATGCGGGCGGACAATGGGGGAAACAGACCGTAGTTGGTGTTCATCGGCTGAAAATGTTGCGGCTCGCAGGTCGTGATGTACTGAATGAGGGCGCCGTGCGCCGTCGTTGTCGGCGGTGTGACCAACGGAAGACCGGCAAGTCCCCGCATCGCGTTGATGCCCGCAAGCCCGCCGATGGCGGCGGACTCCGTATAGCCTTCCACGCCGACGAGCTGTCCGGCCAAGAACGTCGTGCCCTTGATCTTCAATTGCAGCGTGGAGCGGAGCAGGCGCGGAGCATTCACGAACGTGTTGCGGTGCAAGCTGCCGTAGCGCAGGAATTCTGCTCGTTCAAGGCCGGGGATCATCCGAAACACCCGCCGTTGTTCCGGATACGTGAGTTTGGTTTGAAAGCCGACCATGTTGTAACACGAGCCATGGGCATTCTCGGCGCGCAGTTGCACGACCGCGTAGGGCCGAGTCTTTGTCCGGGGATCTTCGAGCCCCACCGGCTTCAACGGACCAAACAACATCGTCTGCGGACCGCGCTCGGCCATCACTTCAATGGGGATACATCCCTCAAAATACGGAGTCTTCTCGAAGTCCTTGGGCTGGACCTTCTCGGCCTTCAGCATGGCCTCATAGAAGGCCTCATACGCCGGCCGGTCCATGGGGCAGTTCAAATAGTCCGCGCCGCCCTTTTCGTAACGTGAGGCGCCAAACACGACGTCCATGTCAATCGAGTCGGCATCAATGATCGGGGAGATCGCGTCGTAGAAGTACAGGCTCTTCTCGTGCGTGCATTCACGAATCGAGGCGGCCAGACTGTCCGAGGTCAGCGGGCCTGTGGCGATCACACAGACACAATCGCGCGGGATTTCCTTCACTTCCTCATGCACGATCCGAATGTTCGGGTGCTCCTCGAGCGCTTGCGTCACCCGACGGGCGAATTGATCGCGGTCGACGGCGAGGGCCGAGCCGGCCGGGACGCGAACCGAATCGGCGACCGTGATGATCAGAGAATTGAGCCGGCGCATCTCCTCTTTCAGAATGCCCGGAGCGCTGACCACGTCGGTCGACCCGAGGGAATTGGAACAGACGAGTTCGGCGAGGAGGCCGGTCTTGTGGGCGGGGGTCGGTTCCTTGGGGCGCATCTCGTACAGGGTCACCTTGGCACCACGGCTGCCGGCCTGCCATGCCGCCTCGGATCCTGCGAGCCCGCCCCCGATCACCACCACATCGTCGCGCATGGAACGGGGCATTTTAAGGATCGATGAAAAGGGATGTCAAGGTGAGGATCGGCGAATTTCCCTGATTTGACGCGTAGAAAAGCCGTGTGCTAGACTCGCGCTCGCGTGGGCGATTAGCTCAGTGGGAGAGCGCTTCCCTCACACGGAAGAGGCCACTGGTTCGATACCAGTATCGCCCACCATGTTCCTCTTCTCCTTTCCTCCCGGCCGAACATTAGACAAAATTTGGGGTCGGATATAGACTTTCACCCAGGCTGGAGGAAAAGAGAGGTTGAACATGGCTAGAGGACGACTGATCGGCGTCATTGTGCTCGTGGCCGTGATGGCCGCTGGGTGCGCCAGCAGCCGCACCGATGGGCAGTACCAACAAGGCACGGCGTGGCCGCTTGACAGCCTGGCCTACGTCTATACGGACCCGGTGGCAGTGTCCCCGGTCGATGATAGCGCAATTCGATGGCTCGGATTTGTGTTGAATCCAATCGGCGTTGTCCTGGACTACGGCTTCAATCGGCCTCTCTACTCGCTGGCGTCGAGCTCTCCCGAGGTGTTTGGCTATACCCCCGAAGACGCGAGCTTGCATTCTCAGCGGCCGAATCGTTCCTACGGCACGCAATAACAACGGCACTCGGCTGGTTCCTCTTTGAAAAGCCCCGATCATCCGGTCGGGGCTTTCTTGTTTTGATGGCGCCACGCCTCGTGGCGATTTCCTATCTTCTGATCGTCTTCATGATCACCGGTTGTGCGGACAGCCCCCGCATGCCGCTTCCTCCGTCCGCCAGCGATCTGCCGTTCATGACATCGGGGCAACTGTGTGTAAGGAAACCGGCCTTTCTCGAACAACATCGCCTCGACCGCTTTCAGTCACGGCAGTGGGGAACCGGAGAAGAGTTAAAGCTGCCACCTTCAACAAGCATTCTGCACGCCGAGGAGGGCTATTTCTTCGATCAAGACGGTCAACTGATCGGTGCAGTCTTCGCCTTTCCCGAGCCGCTGCCGCTCAAGCCTTATCCGGTGTTGCGCGATACGCTCTCACAATTGAAGCCCGATATGGAATTTTACCTGCCCGGTGCATCGGTTACAGCGGATGACGTGATGAACAGCGGCGTCTTGTATCGGACCGGTGATGAAAAAACGACGATGCAATACGTCACCTCCGGCGAGGGGCGTGATGCCAAGCTTCGATTGGCCTCGATTGCGATCGATCCTTATGAAAAATTATTGTCGCCTTACCGGCCCGAGTTTCTCGCCCGCCTCCAGCTGCGGAGAGCGGAAGCAGAGGTGTCACCGGTGAACCGACCCGAAAAGGACAGCTTTCCCGCGCTCCAGCAGTTTGCACGTGGAGAGACGGCACAGCTTGGCTATTGCGGGGAGCGGGAATACCCCCGCGCGGCCGAGGCCTACCAGCAGGCGCTCGCCCTTGGTCTGCCGGACAAGGTGCGTGAAGCCGAGGCGCACCATCGCCTTGGGCTCGCGTATGAAGGACAAGGGCAGTTGGCACGCGCGCGGGAGGAGATGGAACGCTCGCTGACCATCCACCCGAATACGCCAGAGGTGCTCAACAATCTCGCGACGGTCTATTTGAAACTCGGCGAGCGTGATAAAGGCGTGAAGATGCTCGAGAAGGCGATTTCCCTCCGCCCCAACTACGCGCTCGCCCGCTACAACTTGGCGGAAGCGTATGAGCCGACCAATCCCAAGCGGGCCATCGAGGAATACGAGACGTATTTAGCGCTGGTCGAGGGGATTCAGGAGGAAGCGGATCGGGCGGCCAAGGCGAAGGAGCGCGTGAAGGCGCTCAAGCGATAGAAGCGGCCGGTTCAGGCTCAACGATCAACCGCGGATCTTCTCTTCTTCTTCCTGCTGCGTCTTACATTCGATGCACAACGTCGTCACCGGGCGGGCTTTGAGTCGCTTGAACGGGATTTCGTTTCCACACCGTTCGCAGATCCCGTAGGTATTCGTCGCAATTCGGTCCAGTGCCTCATCGATCTTTTTGAGCAGCTTTTGCTCCCGTTCCTTCAGCCGCAATTCAAAGTTCGAATCGACTTCCGCGGACGCCTGATCGGTCAGATCGGGGAACGAGGCGAACTCGGGTAGATGGGCGAACGCTTCACCGGCCTCATGCAGAAGGGCCACTCGTTGCCGCTCTAAGTCCTTTCGGATTTCATCGTACTTCCCGCCGTAAGACTTCGCGCGGGCGGGTTGGGCG